>JAICXZ010000513.1 GCA_025934475.1 Mucilaginibacter sp.
AGTCGCAAGCTCTTATCGACCGGGTTGCTCGTTAAACTATCCGAAAAAGATAAGACGTCTTCAAAGAAGGGGGCTTTTTACTACCGGCTGGATCAATCGCACTATGAAGAAAACTTCGGGAAATTTTTAAACCTCGTGCCAAACCCGGATAAGTTTTTTTAAAAGATCGTACGCACGGCTGCACCATTTTGCGAGAGAAGTGCACTTGGTGCAGGTGGTGCACTTGGTGCAGATGGTGCAGGTGGTTCACTGACAAAATTCTGTCACCACTTTACATTGCGCCCGCTAACTGCCCGCCGCTACCGGTCATCCACGGCTCCTATTCGCTTTAGCGTAAAATAAAACCGGCTGCCTTCGCCTACTTCGCTTTCCACGCCAATTTTACCCGACTGTGCCTCGATAAAGTCCTTCGCTATAGCCAATCCCAGGCCGGTGCCTGTTTTATCGGCAGCCGCCCCCGGAACTTTAAAATACCGTTCAAATATCCTCGAGAGATATTTCTGGTCGATCCCCTGACCGTGATCGTGCACTGCGAATTCAATTTCATCCGCCTTATGCTTTTTCACAATTAAGTCGACGGTACCATTTTTCCTGCTGTATTTTACCGCATTGGTTAACAGGTTGATCAACACCCAGGTGGTTTTGTCCAGACCGGCCTGTACATTCGGCAGGCTTTCATCACATTTTACGTTTATCGTCACGCTTTTTTGATCTGTCGTCGTTTTTACCGCCTTTAAAGCATAGTCGACAATGTTTTTGGGGTGGGTATTGCCAAAATTGAGCTGCAGCTTGCCGGTTTCCACCTGGCCCATGTCCAGCAATTCGCCTGTTATTTGCAAAAGCCTGCGTGCATCCTCATCGATATTTTCGAGTAACTGGTGCTGTTCGGGATTCACCCTGCCTATCCGTTCGTCTTCTAACAGTTTAAGGCTCATTTTTATCGAAGAAATAGGCGTTTTTAACTCATGCGATATCGTTGCAATAAAGTTCGTTTTCGCTTCATCCAGTTGCTGGAATTCGGTAATATTCTTCAGAATAATCACGCCGCCTATCACTTTATCGCCATTTTTGACCGACAGCACATCTTTCGAGTAATAGCTTTCGCGGTTATCCGCAAAAATTTTCAGCCTTAGCTGATCGTTCACCAGCAGGTTGCGCAGCAAGTCGTTTTCGAGCGCCAGGTCGGGCGCCGATCTTCCCGTAAGGTCCTCCGCTTTCATCCCGATCAGGTTACAGGCAACTTCGTTGGCGAAAATAATGAACGACTTTTCGTCGAGCCCGATAATGGCGTCGTGCATGGAATTGATGATCGTTTCTATGCGGCTTTTCTCAAATAGAATACTCGCAAGGTTGCTATGCTCGTATTCGTCAAGCTTGCGGGTCATTGTATTAAAAGCCTGTCCCAGCTCGCCAAATTCATCGTTCGATTTAAAATTGAGCTGCTGGTGATAATTCCGGTTCGAAACCTCTTTGATGCGCTCAGTCAATTCGCGTATCGGGTTTGCAATATATCCCGGGAAATTAACCACAAAGCTAAATGCTATCAGGAAAAGAAAGGAACCCGCAAAAGCCACCAGGATGGTCGCATCGTTGGCTGTAGATTCGGCTCTCACATACTTGTGTTCAATCGCTGTCATATTTAATTGCATAATGCTATACAATAGCCTTTTAACGTCGCTATGCAATGCCGCTGTGACAGACGAGTTGTCGCGGTGCTTTTTTAGCGCTTCAAATTTTGTCCGCAGCGAATCGGTCAGCTGCTTTTCACCGCGTTCTGTAATATTGCGCTCCTGTTTTACCAGGTTGCCTTCTATCACTTGAATTTGCCGTTTATTTAATGTGCCGGCATTTGCGTCAATGGCCTCCCCTATGTTTTTTGCGTATTGAACGGTTTTATAGTTTTCTTTCAGGATGTTTTTAGCATCGGCCGAAAGGCGGCTTAAGTAATAGATCGATAACCCGCAGCATATAATGGCCAGCAAAAACAAAAAGCTGAAGCCGGCGCGAAGTTTATTTTTTATAGTCATATCAGACCTTTTTTCTTAAGAACTCGAATATGAAATAACCGATAATCGCGGCAATAATGGCGATTAAAAAATTCTCCCTGGTAAATATATCAGTGATAGCCCAAACCAAGCTTTTATTCCGGGCATTGCCGGAGGCATTATATTCTCCCATCAGCAGGTTTGAATAAAACAGGAAAATGATGAAGGCGGTTTCGATCACCGCTCTGAACATTCCACCGCGGGGGTTACGGGCCTGGCTTTTCATATGGTAAATTACAAATAATTTGGGGCTGTTTGTATTCGATATATTCTAATGCACCGGCATATCCACCCGTTTTAAAGAAATATTGCTTACAGGCTTAACCACCAGCGGGATCTTTTCGATACGCGTTTCGCTGGTATCCAGGCCAAATGCCTGGGCTTCTGTTTGCGCCAGCTTTTTTATGGCAAAATAACTGTTCAAAATAAATCCCTCTTTAATGCTAAATTCGTTATTATACGAGAGGAATTTTTCGATGATGACGAATTGAAAGTCGGCCGCCAGGTTAAAGTTACGCAACGACTCGTAACGGCTCAGGATATCCAGTTCATTACGGGTCACCATATCTTCAACAACTTTCCTGAATAATACGTTTACACGCGGCTGAATGCGGAAGCCCAGGCGGAACTCGACGCGGATAATTTTGTTATCGTCAATTTCATCAACGGTATATTCCATCGTGTATGGTTCATCCGTCCGCTCGATATGCAGAAACCAGTATACATCGGCACGTTTCGGTTTCCGGCTCAGGATGGAGTACATGATCTTCTGCTCTATTTGCTTGCTGTTGTTTGCTTTGGTAAGATAAATAAGATGGGTGGCGTATTTTGATACGCCCAGGTCGGCGCTAAGCGCCCTGAGCAACGGAATTTGATCTTTCAGGTCGATAAAATGCAGGAACCGGTTGCTGATCTTGCGGGCCTTGAACCAGATGTACATGGTAAATATTAAACCAAATTCAAACACCAGGAAGAACAGCCTCTTCAATATTTTTGGCGAATTTGATATAAAGAACGACGACTCGGAAGTGACGAAAATACACAGGATAAGAATAACGAGCCATAACGGCCAATGCCGTTTAAAACGCATATAATAAAACATTAGCAGGGTTGTCATGAGCATGGCGATGGTGATGGAAAACCCGTAGGCCGCCGTCATAGCCTCGGACGTCCGGAAATAGAGCACCACCAAAATACAACCCAGGCATAACACCCAATTAATTGCAGGTATGTAGATCTGCCCGCGAATATTTGAGGGATACTTTACTGCTATGCGCGGCCACAAGTTCATGCTGATGGCTTCGTTGATCAGCGTAAACGACCCGCTGATAAGCGCCTGGCTGGCTATGATCGTCGCGAATGTGGCTATGATCACGCTGGGTATAATAAACCCATGCGGAACGATAGAATAAAAAGGGTTAACGGTATCGAAATTCATTTTAGCCGGTTGCGTTAATACCCAGGCTCCCTGCCCGAGATAATTTAACAGCAATGCTGCTTTAACAAATATCCAGGTTACCTGGATGTTTTTGCGACCGCAATGCCCGAGGTCTGAATAAAGAGCTTCGGCGCCCGTGGTACATAAAAATACCGCGCCCAGCAGCCAAAACCCGCGCGGATGGTGGGTCAGCATGCTGATGCCATAATAAGGGTTAAGCGCCTTAAAAACCGATGGGTAATGAAC
>JAICXZ010000252.1 GCA_025934475.1 Mucilaginibacter sp.
CCATTTTCACGCCGCGGTCAAGCAGGTCCTTAACAACCAGGTAACCGTTGGTGGCATAACCCACCTCACCTTCCCGCTTGTAAAATTCCTGAACGTTGCCCAGGATATTTTTACGCGGTACAGTGATGGTTTTCCAGATGTTACCAAACATACCCACCTGCACATTTTTACGGCGCGACTGTAACAGCATCGCCAGCATCAGGCCGATATCGTATAGCAACACCTTCGACTTTGCCGAAACCGGTTTCTGCATCGAACCCGACACATCACAGGCCAGCAATACCCTTGTATCGGCATCAAAACCTTTGATGTTTACCGCGCTTGCCTGCGCCGCTTTTTCCAGCGCATCCAGCAGCTCGCCGGTGTAACAGCTTCGGCCAAACAGCATGATGCCCATTTTCCTGGGCAATTTCAACACGTTTGCCTTATCTATATTCAGCAATTCGCGGTATGCCGCCAGGTAACGGAACGGAAACTGTTTGGCTTTCGCCACCTGCTCCGCCGATGCGAGCGTTTCGCACACTTTTTCTATATGCTTATAGCTCACACCGGCCTCAATCATGTTGCGCAGGTTACGCAACATGGCCATATAGCCCAGCTTACCGCTTTCTATCAGGTCTTCCCATTTATCGCGGAAAGCCTCCGCTTTGGCTTCTTCACTGTCAAAGCTCAGCTGGCCCAGGGCCGAAAGTTCGGTTTCCCAGGTATATGGCGTTTGCAGTGTGTCGTCAGCAATTTTGTTGAACAAAACTTGCTGGGCATCGTCCTTTGCCTTAGGGTGAACCAGGAACAGCGCATCCCGCAGCTTCACAGCCGTTTGCCGGTTATATTTCGCAAACTGGTATTCGTCGAACTTGTTAAAAGCCGCCTGCAAACCTTTCTGCATCTGCTTCGACAAACGATTCAGCCTTTTAGGGCCCTGGCGCTCGTTCAGCAGATCATAACAAGCCAGCAATTCGGTAATTTCATCCGCACGACCGATAACCCCGTCTGTAACCCGGGCGACCAGGTTGTCGCCCGAGTGCAGCTTTGCCAATTCGGTCACCAGCACCAGCGGCGCCGAACGCATATGCATTTTGGTACGCGCATACACCGCCAACTTACCTACAAACTCAGGCTTGCATTTGGCGATCAGTGTGCGCAAACGGATCAAACGGTCCTCGTCCTTTTCGTAGAACGAATCATTCAGGCTCCAGGTAACCACTGTGGTATACAGCTCCATTTCGGTGCTCATCACAAAGGCCTTTGCGCCTTCATAATTGGTTAACGGTTTCTTTGTCCTGCTTAGTAAATTAAATTTCATCGGGATCCTCCCTTCTTTTTTATTTCGTTGAGACAAAGTTGGATACCCAGTGCGCAGTGTATTTGCGCAGTAAGAAATATTTTGAAAAAAATTTAAAAAATGCCCGAAGAGGGTTCAGGTTTCATCGGAACGTAGTGAAGAATCTATTGAAGAGCAAACAATAAGCGACAGACCGCTATCCTTTCTCCAAGCTGTCATTCTGAGTTGTAAAATCCGTGGCCTCTGAAGGTGAAATGACAAGAAAAGGGTGTCAGCCTGTCGAAGCGTGGTGCGGAAAGGCCATTGCCCGCCATGCCTCGACGAGCTCAGTACGACAGCCACCGCACGAAAACTAATTTGTCATAGGTAGCAATAGCGAAGAATCTTATCAAATTATGCATAACCAACATTGTCTGAACCAGAATTTTCAGAATTAACGAATTTTCAGAACTCTGGCTGTAAGAAAGCCTTATCTTGTACCAATGAACTCCCCCAATGCCGAGACCGCCAATTATATCATTACCTATTACAGCAACCTGCTAACGGACAATGAGCGCCAGGCATTGCAGCACTGCCGCTCAACTATTAAATTGGAGGATGACATCGACGGAAAACGTACCAAGATGTATTATAAAACAGGCTGGCTAAGCGCTGACCCGAATATCCTGGGGCTTCTCGAAAACGGTTATGAGCAATTTGCTGCTAACTGTGCCGCACGCATTCTAAATGAAAATCCCAACGGCGTTTATCTAAACAATTGCCCCGTTTGCGGTCGGCTGGCCCGAACGCCTTATGCCAAACAATGCAAATGGTGCGGGCATAACTGGCGTTAACTAATGCCTTACCTATCTAAAATAACCCGTGGATCATTCCTCACAACCATCAAAAAACTCCCGACCTTTAATAATTATCGTAGTTTTGCCACACTATGCTTATTGTTGGTTGTATCTCTCCTCCTGTTTCATTTTTTATAGCTTAACAACTATAATTCAATGATGCAGTGCTCTGCGTTCTGCAGAAACGCATACCCGTATAATTAACTTTTACAGGTTTTTAAAAAATGAAACAAGCATATATTAAATTACATATCGCCCTTATTTTGGCGGGCTTCACCGGCATATTCGGCAAACTTATTACCCTAAACGCGGCGCTGATCAGCTGGTATCGGCTATTCTTTTCAGCAATCATCATGCTGCTGTTTTTTGCCTTCAAAGGCAAGTTCGTAGCTATTAAAAATTCATCAAAACTAAAGATCAGCTTTACAGGCCTTTTACTGGGCATCCACTGGATCTTATTTTACGGCAGTATCAAATACTCCAATGTTTCGGTCGGGGTTGTGTGTTTTGCGCTAAGCGGCTTTTTTAATGCGATCCTTGGTCCGGTCATCAACCGGCGCAAACTATCCGTTCAGG
The DNA here is from genome assembly GCA_025934475.1 of Mucilaginibacter sp. Classification (GTDB taxonomy): domain Bacteria; phylum Bacteroidota; class Bacteroidia; order Sphingobacteriales; family Sphingobacteriaceae; genus Mucilaginibacter. The sequence continues at coordinate 2,695 of JAICXZ010000252.1, forward strand.
AGCTGCTGTTGAGCAGCCTTACCCTTTGCGGCATCGGTTTAATATTTGGGATGGATGCGAGTTATCGAACAGGGATTGTCCTGGGTGTGTTTTCTTCGATATTTTCGGCGTTGTATACGCTCTACAGCGAGTGTATCGTCAACGACTATGATAGCCCTACCTTTATGCTTTGGCAAATGAGCGGGGGCTGCATTGGCCTAACGGCACTGATGCCTTTAGTGCTTTGGGTGTGGCCGGTCAAATCCTTACTGCCCTCTGCAGCAGACCTCGAATGGCTGTTGATATTGGCCGTTTTCTGTACGGTACTGCTTTATTTTCTGATCAACAACGCCCTGAAGAAAATACCCTCATTTACGGTGAGCCTTACTTTTAATTTGGAACCGCTTTATACCATCCTGTTGGCGGTCGTCATTTTTAAAGAGGGCCGCGAATTTACGGCGGGGTTTTATTGTGGTTTGATATTGATCGTTAGTTCGTTGCTCTTCCAGATGTACCGTGTAAAGCGCTTGAATGCGCGCAATTAGTTTGATGTTGGGAAAGACAGATTCCATTCCCACGGGGCCTCCTAATACGGGGTCCTGCGGATTCGTGGACCGAACTTCGTATTTGCCGTTGACTTTAAATTGTCGTAACCCAAGCGAAAGTTTGACTTAATTTATCGACCCTGCGTCGCAGACTCCCGGCGACAGACTTCGGTGCGACAAAGAACCCAACAAGCAAAGTAAACACAATAAACACCTCTATAACAGATATTTATTTCCCTGAAAGTTTTGAAATGCAAAAAAGATTCTTTAGCTTTCTGTAATTGATTAGCCCTACAGATACCTTAAACCATTAAACCTCTGAAACAATGAAAAGAACAAACAAATTTTCGGGTATTAAGCTAACGCACGAAACCGTTTTCACCTATTACAAGAATCCCAATCATCCGGATTTCGATCACTTTGTTTTTCAGCCGATGATTGATGACGATGGCAACCCGGATGGGGATAATTTTACGCTGGCCGCTTATGCGGTGACTGACAAATTAAAGGTATTAAACGATGGAAATCCGCTCCCTGCGACCGATATGGATGACACGGGAGCTATCGGAACAAAACCTTGTATTCAGTTTGCCAACATGAAGCTGAATAAAGAACAACTCGGTACTTTATATAAATCGGCAAAATCGGGCTTATCTATTTATCCGCCAAAGCCGATCAGCTATTTTAAAGACACTGCCTATGTACAATACATCGCCGAAACGGCATATGGCTTTGAGCACGAAAAGGTTTTAATAACGTCTAAAATAGACCCGTCGCCACCAGCATAGACTAACGGCTGGTCACGAGTTAGCATTGTCTTGCCTGGTATATTATGAGCAAAATTTTAGAAGTTATTGTTAACTGGTCGGAGGTCTGGCCATTGCTCATACCTCTTGTATTTGTTTTATTTGGCGATAAGCAGCCTGCTCTTCTAACCCCGGTAATTGTTTATTTATGGCTGGCGCTTGTTCTCAACGTTGCCTGCGATATTATTGCCGATTTCAAACATCCATACCACTTTCCGCCCTGGCTGCAAAGCAACAATCCTATTTACAACATTCATTCGATAGGCAGATTTGCCTGTTTTAGTTACCTGTTCATCACACTGCCGCAATCACAGTTCAGGGCGGTAAAGGGATTTATCCTACTAGCATTTTTACTATTTCTCATCGTCGATTTTTCATTTTTTGAGCGATTTTTTTACCCGTATCACCTCAGTGGTAACTTATTGTCGATAGAAGCTTACTTCCTGCTGATTTATTGCATGTTATATTACCTGGCTGCTTTAAATGATGAAAATGATGCGGCATTTAAAGGACCGGTTTTCTGGATCGTAACCGGCCTAAGTATGTACGTGGTCATTAACTTTTTCGTGTTTCTATTCTACGTTCCAATGATTGACCAAAATATGAAGCTCGCGATGCATATCTGGAAAGTACACGATGCAGCTTATGTTATTTTATGTTTTTTTATAACGAGGGCTTTTTATGCAACTACTCGAAATTAGTATAGAATACCGGGTTATTGTGGGTATTTCCGCCATGGTTGTCTTGTTTACGGGCTTCCTTATTGTTTTTGTAATAAGCCAGCGCAAAAAACTTCAATATCATAAAGAACTTCATGCGCTGCACGAAGCACAGCAGGAAAGCCTTACGCAACAAAATTTATTACTTGAACAGCGTGTGGACGAACGGACGGCCGAACTGGTGATCCAGAAAAATGAGCTCCAAAAATCATTGCATGAATTAAACAGGGCGCAGTTACAATTGATACAAAGAGAAAAAATGGCCTCTTTGGGTGAACTCACCTCCGGCATAGCGCATGAGATACAAAACCCACTAAATTTTGTAAACAATTTTTCGGAGGTAACCCGGGAACTGGTGGCCGAGCTGCGCGAAGACCTAAAGAACAATGAGCCGGATGAGGCTATGGCGGTTGCAGATGATATTGAGCAAAACCTCGAAAAAATAAGTTTGCACGGCAAACGCGCCGATGGTATTGTTAAAGGAATGCTGGAGCATTCGAGGGTTGATACCGGCAAGAAAGAACCGACGGATATCAACAAGCTAATTGCCGAAACCTTGCGTTTAAGTTACAGCAGCTTCCGGACAAAGGACAATACATTTACAGCGTCGTTCGAAACAATGTTCGATGAGCAAGTGGGCCAGTTCCCTATTAATGCGCAAGCACTGCAAAGAGTCCTTCTTAACCTGTTCAATAATGCTTTCTATGCACTTAAGCAAAAGAAGACCCATGCAAGCAACGATTTTAATCCTGTGGTTTCTGTTTCCACTAAAATTTCTGATGAAAACCTGCTGATCGCTATCACGGATAATGGAACGGGCATTCCCCCGAACCTCATTCAAAAGATATTCCAGCCTTTCTTTACCACACAGGCGACCGGTGAAG
>JAICXZ010000648.1 GCA_025934475.1 Mucilaginibacter sp.
GCCACTCGATTGAGATAGAGCTCGGTTACCGGCCCCAGGTCCCGCCAGAGGTGCTTTATCATGGAACAGGCGTTAAATCAGTAGAATCAATCCTGAAAACCGGCCTCGAAAAACGCAGCCGCCAGCATGTTCACCTTAGTCGCGATGTGGAGACCGCGATCGTAGTTGGCCAGCGGCATGGTAAACCGGCTGTTTTCGATGTCATGGCCGGGGAGATGGATCGAAACGGTCACCAATTCTTTTTATCAGAAAATGGCGTGTGGTTAATTGATGCAGTGCCGGTCGAGTATTTGAAGCTGCAATAGACAGTTCACCTTGTTTGCAATAAACCGGCTATACTTCGAAATATTTTGACAGTCGAAAGGCCAGATCTTCGATATCATCTTTTCGCGCCAATTGTGTTAACCAATCCTTTGGAATATTTTGATGACCATAAAGCAAGCCAGCCAGCCCACCAGTGACTGCTCCTATAGTGTCAGTATCGCCGCCTAAGTTGATTGCCTTTAAAATAGCATCTTTATAGCTGTCCGTATTAAGCAGGCACCAAATACTTGCTTCCAAAGTGTGCACCACGTAGCCACTGCTGGATATCTGGTATTCAGGAATCAAGTGTATCTGATCAATTAGTAAACGACCGAATTTGTGTTTTTCAACCGGCTTTATTCCCTTTGAATCAAGAAAGCTCGAAACGGTGTGCTGCAATTCGGAGTAAATCTCAAACTTGTCTTTCCCTCCGAGCAAGTTCAAAGCAAATTCCAGGTAATAAAAACAGGCGATGGTCGAGCGAATATGTGCATGTGTCATTGACGACACCTCCTTTGCTGCGAGGTATCGTTCGGCTACAGGTTTGTCTTTAATATGAAGCAATAACGGCAGGATACGCATTAAGGATCCATTCCCGTTGCTATATTCTTCAAAATCACCAGCAAGATCAGGTTGTATACCTTTAACGAGGCGCCCGATCGCATTATTTGTTGTGATACCTATGTCAAAAACTTTTCCATTCGCGGTCCAATAACCATCATACCGCCAGTTGATAAAGTTTTCTGCGACTCTCCTCAGATTAAATCCTGTGGTTAATGCTTCAGCAAGGCAAAAGGTTAAAGAGCTGTCATCAGAAAAAGTCCCTGTTGGTTGGTCATGCGAACCATGGCCAGTCATACCGTGAATTGGGTTCTTAAGTAGTTCTTGCCTGCTTTTAAATTCAGCAGGCACGCCAGCCGCATCACCAACACTCACACCAAATAAAATGTCCAGGCTGGTATCAAGCATTGACTTCATGTTTTTGCTATGATTAAGGTTAAATAATTGCTGAATGGATAAGTTCTGCTATACTCCTCACCTCCACAAAATCATCATTGCCAAGTTTGCTGCAATTGGCGTGCGAGTCGGTGCAGATGAGCTTTTTGATCATACCGCAATTTTTAAGTTTTTGCAGGCCGTCATTCACAAAGATTCCATGCGTGGTAATAACGATGACGTCTTTAGCACCTGCATCTTTGTAAGTCCTTGCTGCGTTAATAATACTCCCGCCCGAGCGAATCATGTCGTCGTAAATGATGACTGTTTTGCCTGCCACATCCGCGTTTATGGCACTCACTTCCGTATGGTCGCCTTTAAGCCGGCGTTTCAGAATAAAAGCTGCATTGACCCCAAGATCGTTCGCCAGCGATTCAACCCATTTGGCCCGGCCCGCATCCGTACTGGCCATCACAAAATCGTAGCCGCCGTATTTGCGTGCTGCGTTATTCACGATGTCTTTGCAGTAAACATGCACCGGGTAAAGGCCATGTTCAAAATAGTAAGGAATGCCTTCTGAATGAATGTCGAACAGGTAGATCCTGTTGCCTTTGTTGCTGCGCGGGATCGAAGATAATAGCCGTGCTCTCGATTTCGCTGTTACTATTTCGCCGGGCAGAACAGCACGTTCCATGGTCGAATAACCGAAGTACGGCACTACGAGAGATAACGAGTCAGCGCCATAACTTACCAATGAAGAAGCGAGATCAATAAGCTCAAGCGTCGACTCATCATTGATCGTGCCGCCAATGATCACCACGTGACGATTTTCAACATTTGATAAAATGCGCTGGTATCGCTCCCCGTCAGCAAAATGGCTCACTTCAATTTGGCCTCGTTCAAAATTTCCCAGGGCAAATACCTTCTCCGCAAGGTAGCCGTACTGGCTGGTGTGAAACAGAATCTTTTTCATAGTTAGTCGATAAGGTTTAGGTTGGTCCTTGCTTGTTCAAAATTAATTTCGTTGAGTGGTTCGCCGTTTTCGAATACTGTGATCAGCTCATCAGCAATATCATCGTCGTTCTGGTTCACGGTTTGATATTTGCCATCCACCTTAATTAGTTTAAGTCTACCTGCTTTACTTTTTTTGAAGCTTTCGGTAATGTTGCCGCTGGCATCCATTTCGGTCGGGCTTTTTTCTACATTCACCTCTTTGCCATTTACAACAGCATAGCTGCATTTGAGCGCATAGCGCTGCGTGTCTCGATCTACTTTTTGCAATAATGCGCCACCCATGCCCAATACCAGGTTTTCGGCGCTGATGCCATTTCCTTTCAAAGCGTTATAGATGTCTTTAATGCTCTCGTAATTTACACCATCGCCCTGGATAACCCTTAATTGCGGCGGCAAAACCTTATAGCCTTTGCTGTTAACGGTATACCCAAATTGTTGAAACAATATCTCAAATATTTTGAGCAGTGTCATCACGGGGTCGCCGCTATCGGGGCGGATAACCAGCGTGCCTTTGCGATTCATGATCTCCTTTTTTAGTTCCTTGCCCCAATAGTCTTCGCAGGCGCGGAAAATATTGTAGCTGTCAGACACGCAGGCTATGATGCCTTCCGGAAAGGTTCTCAGCACATGCCTGAATATTTCCAGCTCGCCTTCTTTGCCCAGCAGCGTTACAATGCTGTGTTCGGTCGCCGGGATACTGACGCCATAGACCTTTTGCGCATTATAGTAATTAATCGCCATGCCCGAGCCGGCCA
>JAICXZ010000326.1 GCA_025934475.1 Mucilaginibacter sp.
ACGATATCATCTGGCGTATGGATCGCATGTTTTGCCGTCTTGCTGCCAGGGAATGGAGAGATGAGGATAATTCATTCAGGGTCACGCTGAACCTTCACCCGAGTAAAGGAGCTAACTTCGTGAGTATTACCTATAAGCTTATAGAGGAAACTAAGGTGAGCGCGGGTACGCTGGCGGTAAATTGAAATTTACTCTTTCTAGTCTCTATCCCGGCTAAGCTTGGTAATAATTAAAGGATTTTCGCTCAGCTCAGCTGTTTCCCGGCGATGCTTTACGATATGCAGAGCAGTAAAAAGCGCTTCGCGGAACGAGGATGCCGAAGCCATATTTTTCCCGGCGATATCATAAGCTGTGCCATGATCAGGCGAAGTGCGCACGAAGTTGAGTCCGGCGGTAAAGTTTACGCCCGATTCGAAAGAGAGTTGTTTGAACGGTATCAGGCCCTGGTCGTGATACATGGCCAACACCGCATCAAACTTCTGATACGAATCGTTAGCAAAGAATCCATCGGCAGGGTAAGGACCAAAGGCGAGGATATCGTTAGCCTTTGCTTCGTTGATTGCAGGAATGATGATCTCTTGTTCTTCGTTCCCAATCAGGCCATTATCACCAGCATGAGGATTCAGGCCAAGCACGGCTATGCGTGGTTTTTGTATCCAGAAATCCTGTTTCAGGCTGGCATTCATCAGCTTCAGTTTGGCCAGTATTTTATCGGCGGTAATGCTGGATGCTACTTTATTTAACGGAATATGTCCGGTAACGACGCCAACACGCAAGGTATCACTTACCAAAAACATCAACACATCGGATGCGCCGGCACGTTCCTGCAAATATTCTGTATGGCCGGGAAATTTAAAATCCTCACGCTGGATATTGTCCTTGTTAATAGGCGCTGTTACCAAGGCGTCGATATCGCCATTTACGAGGTCGGTAGTGGCACGCTGTAATGAGAGGAATGCATATTTGCCACCGGTTTCGTTGATGGCGCCGAGGTCTATTTTTACATCTTCCTCCCAGCAGTTGATCATATTGGCACGTTTATGCTGTGCCTGGGAGGGGTGATTGATCACGTAAAAATTAAGCTCGTTTACGTTGATGGCCCTGCGGTGAAACGAGGCTATCTTGGTTTGGCCGTAAACAATAGGCGTACAATAATCATATATCTTATGGTCGACCAGGGTTTTGATGATCACCTCCAGCCCGATGCCATTCACATCGCCTATACTTATACCTATTTTTAGTTTCTCGCTCATTATTTTAGGATTACACCGATGCGTTAAAGACTACACCGATTGGTTTGTTGTACGTTCTGCGTCAGACGTTTTACGTTTTGATTCTGCTAACGTACAACATGTAACGTACAACGTTCAACCTTTCAATGCCGCCTTGCGCCACGCGCCTACCGCCACGCACAAAGATGCAAATAAAAGATTTTAGGCTTATAAATTCCTGATAGTAGTACAAATATGACTTAATTTGCGCAAATAATTCAAATCGGCGATGTCATTGGTAAGAGCGAAAAAGCATCTGGGTCAACACTTTTTGACGGACAAAAACATTGCCGCCAAGATAGTTGGTAGTTTGCAGTTGCAAGGAGGATATAACCAGGTGCTGGAGGTTGGGCCCGGCATGGGCATCTTGTCGGATTTCCTTTTACAGCGTACAGACCTGCAAACTTACCTGATCGACATTGATACTGAATCCTACGAATTCCTTCAAAAAAAATATCCTCAATTGGGCGGGCGCCTGATCAACGACGATTTTTTGGAGATGGATTTCGGCAAGGTGTTTAACGAGAAGTTCGGCATTATCGGCAATTTTCCTTATAACATTTCTTCGCAGATACTGTTTAAAGTGCTCGATAACCGGCAGCACGTAGTTGAAGTGGTGGGTATGTTTCAAAAGGAAGTCGCTGAGCGCTGTACCGCCAAACCCGGCAGCAAGGAATATGGCATTCTGAGCGTTTTTCTGCAAGCCTATTATAAGGTTGAATATTTGTTCACGGTCAAAGCAGGCGTGTTTAATCCTCCGCCAAAGGTGCTTTCGGCAGTTATCCGATTGATTCGTAACGAGGTTGGCGAATTGAGATGCGATGAAAAACTTTTTTGGCAGGTGGTGAAGGCAGGATTCAATCAGCGGAGAAAGACTTTGCGAAATGCTGTTTCATCTCTGATCAATAAAGAAAAAATGGCTGCTGAACCTTTACTTGATCTGCGTGCCGAGCGATTGAGCGTGGAGGACTTTGTGAATTTGACCAATAAGATTACTGAAAACCGATAATATAATTTCCAGTTGTCTGTGTCCTCGCAGGGAACATTCAAGTCCGTCTGTGAGGACACAGACGGCGGATAAAAAAATAAATGAAAAAGAACATTCTCATCGTCGACGACATACACCCCATCTTCATTGAGCAAGCCGAAGCTATGGGGTACACCTGTGATTACCGGCCAACTATCAAACCTGATGAAGCTTATGAAATATTAAGCAACTATGGGGGCATGGTGATCCGTTCCAAGTTCCTGGTAGATAAAAAGGTGCTTGATCTGAGCACAGACCTGCGCTTCATTTGCCGCGCCGGTGCTGGGATGGACAATATCGATGAAGCATATGCAATCGCAAAAGGGATTATTCTCATCAACGCCCCCGAAGGAAATATGGATGCGGTAGGTGAGCATGCGGTAGGTATGTTGCTGAGCCTGATGAACAATTTCAATCGCGCTGATGCGGAAGTACGCAATGGCTTATGGAAACGAGAGGCAAATCGTGGGTATGAACTCAGAGATAAGACAGTGGGTATCATTGGCTACGGTTTTATGGGCGGTAGCTTTGCCAGGAAACTTTCGGGCTTTGGGGTGAAGGTGATCGGCTATGATAAATACAAAACAGGGTTCAGTGATCAGTATGTCCGCGAGGTAAGCATGGAGGAAATTGTCAAACATTCAGACGTAGTAAGCTTCCACGTACCGCTGACGCCTGAGACCAATGGGCTTGTGGATGACGAGTACCTGTTCCACTTTAAAAAACCTATTTTTTTACTCAATACTTCCCGCGGAAAAGTGGTAAAAACACAGGCGGTGCTGAATGCGATCAGGGATGGCAAAATATTGGGTGCTGGTCTGGATGTGCTTGAAGTAGAGAAATTTCCGGCCCTGGGCGAGCAGCTGTGGTTCTCGGAATTAAAGCAATCGGGCAGAGTATTACTAACCCCTCACGTAGCTGGCTGGACCTTTGACTCTTATAGAAGAATAAGCGAAGTAATGGCCGAAAAACTAGCTAAAATTTAAACATGGGCCAGCGCCACAACACTCAAAAAAAATTTGAAATTAAAACTTAAATAGTTTATCTTCGTTCTACTGATGACAAGACTATGGAGGCATTGCCGAGATAGTCTTGTTTGTTTTTTAAGCACCATCGTCCTGCCTGTTAAACAGGGGGGACTATTTTTTTGGTGTCAATTTATAAACTAACGAATTAATAATTGTGAATTTATGGCTGAGGTAGCATATTACACCAAGGATGGCTTGGATAAGTTAAGAGAGGAATTACAGCAACTGAAAACGAGCGGCCGTGCCGCCATAGCAAAAGCTATTGCCGAAGCGCGCGACAAAGGCGACCTTTCAGAAAATGCAGAGTATGATGCTGCAAAGGAAGCACAGGGCCATCACGAGTCAAAAATTGCCAAAATGGAAGAATTGCTCGCAAGCGCTCGTTTGCTTGACGAAAGCAAACTGGATACATCCAAGGTGCTCGCCTTGTCGAAAGTGAAAATTAAAAACGTGAAGAACGGCGCCACCATGACCTACCAATTGGTATCAGAAAGTGAAGCCGATCTCAAATCGGGAAAAATATCCGTGACATCACCCATCGCCAAAGGCCTGCTGGGCAAAAAGGTAGGCGAAACGACCGAAATTCAGGTGCCTGCCGGTAAGATGGAATTTGAAATTTTGGAGATAAGCAGATAGATAAGGTTGTACGTTTGACGTTGTAGGTTATACGTTAATACACGTCAGACGTACTATTCCATATCACGTAAAACGTATGACGTACAACGTATAACACAACTCACCTATGACAATCTTCTCAAAAATAGTAGCCGGCGAAATCCCCGCCTATAAAGTTGCTGAAACCATCGATTATTTGGCTTTTCTGGATATACAGCCACTGGCCGAAGGCCACGTATTGGTTATTCCTAAAAAAGAGGTGGATTACCTGTTCGACATGGATGACGAACTCTATACCGGTCTGCAAATATTTGCCAAAATTGTTGCGACTGGCTTAAGAAAAGCTATTTCATGCAAGAGGATTGGGGTGGCTGTTATTGGTCTCGAGGTACCACACGCACACATTCACCTCATCCCGATGAACAGCGTCAGCGATCTTAACTTTTCCCGCCCCAAGCTGAGCTTTACTCCCGAGCAATTGCAGGCTACTGCGGATAAGATCAGGGAAGCATTGAAACAAGATTGATGTGCAGATGTGCGAATATGCAGATGTGCAAATGCCATTAGTAGGGTAGTCCAAGACCAGGCTCCTCACTTAACACCCATTTCCCATCCCTGAACTCCGGCATTTTAAAAGGATTATTACTCACTAAGAACGGGCCATCAATATCTGCCCAATCGCATTGCGGGGCTAGTGCTGCAGCGGCCAATGTGGCACAACTGGTTTCGCTCATACAGCCAATTAGAACTTTTAGTTCCAGCTCTTTGGCACGAACAATCATCTGGTGCGCTTCATGCATCCCCGCCGATTTCATCAGCTTAACATTGACGCCATTATAAACACCATGAGCTTTGTCTACATCTGCTAAACGCTGCACAGCTTCATCGCCGATGATCGGTATGGGGCTTCGCTCGCTTAACCAGGCGTTGCTGTCCGGGTCGGTTTTCACTATGGGTTGCTCTATCAATACTACGCCTTGCTCTTGAAGCCAGTAA
>JAICXZ010000120.1 GCA_025934475.1 Mucilaginibacter sp.
CTTCTTATCGCAGCAATTCCGGCCTTATCTTGTCGGTAAACTCTTTGGCAAATTTATTCAGCTTGGGCTGGATCACAAAAGCACAGTAGGACTTGTCAGGGTTATCGTTGTAATAATTCTGGTGATAATCTTCGGCCTTGTAAAATTCTGATGCCGGGGTTACTTCGGTAACGATAGGGCTATCAAATACTTTTTCGTCGGTCAGCCGTTTGATCATAGCTTCGGAGGCTTGTTTTTGCTCATCGTTATAATAGAATATAGCTGAACGGTATTGCGTACCGACATCATTGCCCTGGCGATTGAGCGTAGTAGGGTTGTGCGTTTTGAAAAATACGAGTAATAATTCGTCGAAAGAAATTTCGTCGGCATCATATTCCAGGTGGATCACTTCAGCATAGCCTGTATCACCGTTGCAAACTTCCATGTAGGTTGGGTTTTTAGTGTGGCCGCCCATGTAGCCTGAGGCAACCGACTTTACACCTTTTAAAGTTTGAAAAATAGCCTCTGTACACCAGAAGCAGCCATTGCCGAAAGTTATTTGTTGAATGTTCATATCTAATTAATAGCTAATATAATGCCGATTGTTTTAATACGCCATTTTGGCTGATATTTAGGGATTTTGCTTAAGTTTAAAGCATAAACCTACATTACATGAAAATTGCTGTATTGATTGCCCGGGTATTGCTCGCGTTGATCTATCTCACGTTCGGCCTCGACTACTTCCTGGATTTCATATCTCATATTGTCAACTTGCCTTCGGCCGGCGATAGGGCCAATGCTTTTTTCGGTGCACTTGCTGCGGCCAAATACTTCTTTCCTTTTTTGAAATCTATCGAAATTATCTGCGGACTATTTCTGCTCATCAATCGCTTCACGGCTTTTTTCCTCGTTGCAGTGTTCCCGATAACGGTCAATATTTGCGTATTTCATATCTGTATGACACCAACATATTTGCCATTGGGTGCTTCGATGTTGGTGCTCAATCTATTTTTGTTGTATGCTTACCGCAAATATTATATAAGCTTATTTGCCTTTAAGCCAACATTATGAACTTTTGTCCATCGATACTACTTACACTAAAATTTTCGCTACGATAGCTTTATTTCCTAAACATTTATAATTTAGTGTCGATTATACATTTATTACCTAAATAGTCCGACATGCTTTCGATCAAACCACTTGTAAAAACAGCAAGGATAGCTTTGCTGATCGCTTCCGTATTTTTTTGTTTCCAGGGTTTTGCCCAATCACCGCGCAGTCATGCAGATTTCGACCAGGGTTGGCGCTTCCACCTTGGCGATGTGCCCAACGGATCATCTCTAACGTTGAATGATGGCGCCTGGCGACAATTGAACCTTCCGCACGACTGGAGCATCGAAGGCAAATTCAGCAAGGAGAATCCGGCCACACCGGAAGGTGGCGCACTGCCGGGCGGCATTGGCTGGTATCGTAAAACGTTTATTGTTCCAGCGTCGTCCAAAGGAAAAATGGTTTACGTTGATTTTGATGGCGTGTATCAGAAAAGTACGGTATGGATCAACGGACATGAGCTGGGTTTCAGGCCCAATGGATACATCTCATTTGAGTATGACCTGACGCCGTATCTAAACTTTGGCGGTAAAAATATAATTGCAGTTAAGGTTGATAACTCGGTTCAGCCTAATTCTCGCTGGTATTCGGGTTCGGGTATTTATAGGAATGTTTGGCTGGTGACGACGAATAAAGTGGCTGTTGATCATTGGGGGACATATGTGACCACACCCGAGGTAGACGGTCAATCAGCAAAAATTCACTTGCAAACGCGTGTAAAAAAACGGCCTGGTTATACAGAAGCTGTTAGATTGAGCAGTTCTATCGTCGACGCATCTGGAAAAGTAGTAGCTAGTAATATTTCCGATTGGGTTCATATTTCTGATTCTGCTGCTAATATAGAACAGGACCTTCTTGTTAAAACCCCCAGGTTATGGTCAGTTGAGAACCCTTATTTGTATAAGATTATTACTAAAGTAATGCTTGTCAAAGAAGTTAGTGACGTTTATGTCACACCCCTTGGCATCCGCTACTTTAATTTTGATGCTGACAAAGGATTCTCGCTCAACGGTAAGCCGATGAAGATACTCGGTGTCTGTGATCACCACGATCTGGGCAGCCTGGGCGCTGCGGTAAATTACCGGGCATTGGAACGCCAACTGCAGATGCTAAAGGCTATGGGTTGCAATGGTATTCGTACTTCACACAATCCACCAACACCCGAACTGCTTGACCTGGCTGATAAATTAGGCTTTATTGTAATGGACGAGGCTTTTGACTGCTGGGAATGGGGCAAGGTTAAATACGACTATCACCTATACTTTAAAGAATGGCACAAACGCGATCTTGAGGACCAGGTATTGCGTGACCGTAATCACCCCAGCGTATTTATCTGGAGTATCGGCAACGAGATACCGCAGCAGGGTGATACCAGCGCCTTGCGTATCGCACCCGATTTGGCTGCAATCGTTCACAGCCTGGATAAAACAAGGCCACTTACTTCTGCAAACGACCGCCCGGACACGACGAATAAGATCATCAAATCAGGAGCGATTGATCTTATCGGTTATAATTATCATGAGTTTAATTATGCCGGTTTCCATGACCGCTATCCGGGTAAGAAATTCATCGCTACGGAGACAACTTCGGGACTGGAGACCCGCGGCTTTTACCAGATGCCTTCCGACAGCATCATGCGCTGGCCAACGGCAAGGGATTATAAAACCCAGGCCAAAATGAACGCGGATCATACTGTATCGGCTTATGACAATGTATCGCCGCCATGGGGGTCAACACATGAGGAAACCTGGAAGGTGATGAAGAAATATCCTTTCCTGTCGGGTATGTTTATCTGGACCGGTTGGGACTATTTGGGCGAGCCAACACCTTACAGCTGGCCCTCACGCAGCTCGTATTTTGGTATCATCGACTTAGCAGGCTTCCCGAAAGATGTTTACTACATGTACCAAAGTGAGTGGACCGACAAAACCGTGCTGCACATTTTGCCACACTGGAACTGGAAACCGGGCGAAACTGTTGACGTGTGGGCTTATTACAACCATGCTGATGAAGTGGAGCTGTTCATGAACGGGAAATCAATGGGCATTAAAAAGAAGGAAGGCGATGATCTGCATGTGATGTGGCGTGTCAAATTTGAGCCGGGAACGATCAAAGTTGTTTCGCGCAAGGATGGCAAAGTTGTATTGACAGCTGAAAAGCACACTGCAGGCAAACCGGCTAAAATAGTCCTGAGCGCCGATCGTTCCAAGATTAAAGCTGACGGTAAGGACCTTTCATTCGTAACTGTTAAAGTATTGGATAAAAATGGCAACCTTGTACCCAATGCGGATAACCTGGTTAAGTTTAAGCTGAATGGGAATGGCTCAATAGCTGCGGTTGATAACGGCAGTGAGACCGATCACGATCCGTTTAAAGCAAACTATCGTCATGCGTTTAACGGCCTGGCATTGGCAATTTTACAGTCGAGCGGGAAAGCAGGAAACATTACCCTGACTGCATCATCAGATGGTCTGCAAGGCGCAAGCGTAGTGATCAATGCAAAATAAATGAATTAGCGCGGGCTGGCTACCTTAAGCAATTGCAGATAGGTCCACTCGTTTCCTTTTTCGAAGAACTTGTAGGTTTTATCCCAGTCCGGCCCCGTGCCCCAACCAATCATAGACGAGATGATGCGTGTTTGGCCGGGGCCGGCCTCTTTAAACTGGAGCACTTCCTGTAGATTTTTATCGCTATTTCTGCACGATGCTGGGAAATTATCATTGAGGTTCACCTTGAGTGTAAGCATCTGGTTTTCGAGATAGCTTATGATTGGCAGTTTGATAGACGACGGGTCGATGAGCGACTTGTTTTTGTCGTAATTGGTGGTGATGCTTCCTCCAACAACATAGTCAATATGCACGACAGGGGCTATCCATTTTTTGAGGCCATCATCGGTAGTAAAAAGCTGCCAGGTTGTTTTTAAGTCGGCAGGGTAGATGATCTCGAGTTGTAGAACCTTTTCGCCAGTAGTTGCGGTATAGGAGCTATTTTTCACCTGCGCCTGAGCTGAGGTCAGGCTGGCCAACAAGATGATAAATGCCAGAACATTTTTCATTGCGTTCATCTAAAGTAAATTACGACTTTTTCCTGATATAAGTCAGATCGTAAGAAACAGTTACTGTTTTGCCGTCGTCGTTGTTCACGTCCTGGTATTGGCGTACGGTGTTTTTGTCGACGTTATAGAATTTGAAATTCCCGGTTTTCTTATTGCCCTGCTTATCGGTGAATTCATATCTAAATTGCATGACGCTATCCTTATAATTGCCATTTAAATAACGCTGTGCCGAGCCACCCGAGCCTATCCAATCCTGCTCCCATTGATGTGTGGCCAAGTTGTAGTAGTTGATGCTTTTGCCGGATCCGCCCTGTGTATCGGTCCAGTTTTCGAGTATGCCGCATCCACCCGAAATGGTTTGCACAATGCTGTGGCCCGCGAGCTTTTGGGTGCCTGTTTGGTATACATCCCATTCTCCTACCCAGAAATCAAAATCGTGCGTATGGGGTTCGTCCGCGCATGGGCTTTTTTGCTGCGCCATGGCATTTAAGCAGAGTGTGCTTAACAATAAGAGTATCAGTTTTTTCATAAATTTGTTATTTAAGTGCATCGATATTAAAATTTATCCAATAAATGTCATCTTGCCCGTTGCCTGGGCTGGTCAGCATGCTCTTTATTTCGCTATAATTTCTTATTTTACTGTTAGCAAAGGCTTTATTAAGGCGGTTGCTGGTAAATACCAGGTATTTTTTATCGGGAGTTACGTAAGGACAGTAATCTAAATACGGCGAGTTAAGAGGGGCGGCGAGATGTTTAACAGGCAACCAGTCTCCGTTCTTGTTCTTCCTGCTAAAGTAAATATCTCCGCCGCCCAAATCGTCCGGCCTGCCGTAGGACGAGAAAATTATAAATTGCTCGTCCGGGTCGACAAAGGCGTTGAACTCGTCAAATTTCGTATTGATATTTTCGGGCAAACTCTCAGGTTTGCCGAAACCCGCTCCATTAGGTTTGCAAACTACAATGTCTTCGCTGCCCTTGCCCTGTGCCAGCTCTGCTGTGAAATAGAGGTTACCGCTTTTGGCAATTGAAGGGTAAAATTCGTCTTTTGCTGAATTGACGGTCGGTCCCAGGTTTTCAGGGGCTCCCCATTTTCCGTTTGCCAAACGCCTAACCCGCCAGATGTCAAAATCCTTCTTAATATCCCCGCTAAGCGGTCTGTCCGATGAAAAATACACCCATTGTCCATCCGGCGAGAAGGTTGCTTCCAGATCCCGCCATCGGCCCGAAAATGGCGCCACCTCTGGCTTGCTCCATTTACCCGACTTCTTAGGCATATACAAAATCGTGCTGAGTGAAAAACGGGGACCTTGAATGGTGAAGAATATCTCATTGCCCTGCGGCGAGATAGCGAAATCGCGATTTCTTAAACCGTCCGACAAAATTCCTTTCGCAAAAAGTTTGGGCGTATCAGCAGGCAATTCGCTACCCGGATAACTAACCTGGGCCGAGGCATTATCGATTCCGGCAATTACAAGAAAAAAGAAAATGATATGGGTGCAAACGCTTCTCATAGCGGAATATCGATTCGGCCGTTGGCTCATATCAAATATAATCGCACGCAACCTCCTGTTTATCACCCATAAAGGGTGAATTTGAAGTGGTTAAGAGAAAGTGGGGGTATTTTGAAAGCCACGTTTAGACTCACCCGATCAACGCTACGCTGGATCGCCCTCGTTGCGCGAAGCGGAGAGGGCTTTTTTTCGTTCCAAATCAAAAAAGACCCCCTCGTTGCGCAGCAGAGAGGGGGCAGGGGGTGCGTCGACATGGTCCGTTTTCAAACCAGACTTTTACCTTAATAACATTAGAACTAAGCTGTTGAACAAGCAGACGCAACAATAGAAATGAAAGAGAAATAAAAATTAGGCGTCCTGCTTGTGAGCCGACTCTTCGCTGTCTGCAGGTCCAAACATGGCTTGCAGTTTGCGGATCTGTCTTTGACGGTTGAAATATTCATCCATCAGGTACGCAGGTATGAAACCGCCCATCCAGAAGGCAGCAACGAACAGATTGGAAAGGCCACGTGACAAAAAGAAAGCCGATAAGCAGAAAAACACAAAGCCGAACAACGAATAATAATTGGACTGCTTTATTTTTAATTTAAAGCCTTTCTCTTTAAAGGTGAGCCTGAAAGGCGATGTTAACAGCGGGATAAATATGAAGTAGAATAGATTTTTTTGAGATAATGTGAGATCGTGCGCGATATTTTTCCTGATATAATTGTTCAGTTTTTCTATCTGCTTGAATTTGTAGTTTTTGATCTCGTCTTCAGATATCTTGCGACCAGCGAGTTCTTCGAAAGCTACAGACACAGCCAATTCTGTATAGCCAAACTTGTTGTCTATAATCTCCATCAGCTTCTCTGTCGGAAGACTGGAGAAAGTAACCTGTAGCTCTTCTTTAGATACCATTTAAGGTAGTGGTATTATAATTGGTGTTTAGTTGACAGATAACACTCAAAGTTAACGCTATGGATTTGCTTATCCTAATATTCTTTAACAAATATTTACGCAAAGGGTTACGTTATGTTAATGTCTTTCTGTAAGTTATAGTTAAATGAAGTGCACTATACCTTAATTTTTGCCGCTCTTTAACTATTTATTATAATAGGATTAGCAAGCGCGGAACCGGATGGGTTTACGGCTTTTTTACTTTGAAATTATTTTTACCTGCTTTAGAAACGCGGGAGACCGCCAGGATAGAAACAGAGCCGGAAGCTGTTATTTTGCGGATGATATTGTTGTTCTCGTCGGAAACATACAGATTGCCCAACGCGTCGATCGCGATGCCTGCAGGCGTATTGAAAGTAGCTTGTGTACCATTGGCATTTCCTGCGCCTTTGACGCCACTGCCCGCAAATGTGCTCACGGTCCCGTCGGGCGTTACTTTGCGGATCAGGTTGTTTCCGGAGTCGGCTACATAGATATTTCCTGATGCATCAACTGCCAGGCCGAATGGCGAATTAAAGGTCGCACCGCTGCCTTTTCCGTTGTCTTTCCCGGCACTGCCATCTCCGGCTAGTGTGCTTACCTGGCCCGAAGGCGTTATTTTACGAATCTCGTTATTGCCATTGTCGGCTACATAAATATTTCCCGATGCGTCTACCGCAACGCTTTCAGGCAGATTAAACCTGGCGGCTGTGTCAAGCCCATCGGCTGACCCTGATACGCCTGGCTTGCCGGCGACAGTGCTTACTATGCCTGTCGGGGTGATTTTGCGAATCAGATCGTTACCATAGTCGGCCACATATACATTACCTGATTGATCGGTAGCGACACCTAAAGGCGAATTGAAAGTAGCTGTGTCTGCTCCATCAGCGGAGCCGGGTATGCCTGTTCCGGCAAAAGTGCTTACAGTACCATCAGGCGCAATCTTCCGTATCATATTATTGCCCGCATCGGCAACATAAACATTATTTGAACCATCAACGGCAACCGAAAATGGTTTATTGAAACTGGCGAGTGTATCGACGCCGTTGGCAGAACCGGGAACGTCGGGCATACCTGCAAAGGTGCTTACCACAAGGCCCGGGGTCATCTCGCGGATAATGGAATTACCCTGGTCGGCAACGTAAAGATTACCTGCCTGATCAAGCGTCATCCCAAACGGATGATCAAAACGCGCGGCCTTACCCGTACCATTAGCAAAGCCTGCTGAATCGCTGCCGGCGATGATGGTAGTGTCTGAATAACGGCTGGGTGATA
>JAICXZ010000734.1 GCA_025934475.1 Mucilaginibacter sp.
ACATTTACCTATATTTGCCATCTAAACGGAAATTAACTGATAGTGACAGAAAAAGAGGCAGCTTTTAAAAAGATCTACGAAGCTAATTCGAAAAAGATATACCATCTGTGCTACGGTTATACCGGTGACGATGATGCTGCGAGCGACCTTTTACAGGAAACCTTTTTAAAAGTTTGGCAAAATCTCGATAAATTCCGTAACCAGGCCATGATCTCGACCTGGATTTATCGTATTGCCGTAAATACCTGTTTAACTTACCTGCGGTCGGAAAAACGGCAGGCCAAGGACGAGCTGACACCACAAATTGCTGAAACGAAGAAGGAAGACCTGTCGGAAAAAAACGAGCAGGTTGCCCTGCTTTATAAATGTATTTCCAAGCTGGAAGAATCGGAACGACTAATTATTACCATGGTGCTGGATGAAGTGCCATACCCCGAAATAGCTGATATTTCGGGCATATCGGAAGGGAACCTGAGGGTGAAGATACATCGAATCAAACAAAAATTAACCGAACTGTATAACCACTATGAAAGAATTTGACGACCTGATGTCGGTTTGGCAGGGACAGCCCAAACGCGACCAGCTTTCGGTGGATGATGCGCTGAAGCAAGTGAAGAAAGGCATCCGCGGACTTACCAGTAAACTATACTGGGGTATCGTGGCCATGATAGCCCTGATCGCCTGTTCATTTATTATCACGTTCTTTTTTGCCTTCCGTTCCCCGGCTACTACGATCGGTATCCTCATTATACTGTTCACCATGCTGATGTACCTGTCCCTCATCGTACGTCATTATCATATATTAAACAAACACGACATTACCCAAAATCCCACCGAATACATCGATACCCTAAAAGCCTACCAAAAAAACCGCGCCCGTGTAACCGGCTGGTTTTATTATATCTACATGATGCTCATTAGCGGCGGCCTGGCGCTATACTTCGCCGAAATACTGGAAGATGCATCCATGTTCCTGAAGCTGGCCGTTTATGGTTCAACAGCATTATGGTTCGTGTTTGTAACACTTTACCTGCGTCCCCGCATGTTTAAAAACGAAGAAGAAAAGCTGAATTTGATGATCGACAGGCTGGTAAGATTGCAGGAGCAGTTTGACTAATGTGCAGATTTGCGGATGTGCAAATGTGCAGATTGATTGATGGGAAGATTTGCGGATTGATTGAAATTTGAGAAGCATCTGAAAAATTTGCACATTCGCACATCTGCATATCCGCACAATCATATGACCATCCGCCAGGTACAACTTTCCGAAGCCGATACCCTTCTTCAATTCAGCAAACAAACCTTTTACGAATTTTTTGCGCAACAAAACGACCCCGTGCATTTTGAGGTCTATGTGGCAGTAGCCTTTACGCCGGAGAAAATGCATAAGGAGTTGACCAACCCCGATTCGGGCTTTTATTTTGCTATGGATGCGAAAGAAATAGCAGGCTACGTAAAAATAAATGTTAACCAGGCCCAAAATGAGTTTCAGGATGATAACAGCCTCGAAGTAGAACGTATCTATGTCTCTGGCCGGCACCACGGCAAAGGAATAGGCAAACAATTGCTGCAGTTTGCAATCAATAAGGCAATTGAATTAAATAAAGATTTCGTTTGGCTAGGCGTTTGGGAGCATAACCCAAAAGCCATCGGTTTTTACAAAAGCCAGGGTTTCGATTTTTGTGGAAGTCATGATTTTATGTTGGGTGACGACCGCCAAACGGATTTGTTAATGAGGAAGAGATTATAATTATTCGCCAACATCCCTTAACAAGGATTTGATAAGCGCTTTACTCACCCTAAAATTTGTTTTTTCAATTTCATCCAAAAACGGTTTTATCGCAGGGACGAGTTGCTTTTGTTTGGCGCTGACTAATAAACCCATTGAACCTTTTACATTTAATCCTAGTTTTTCAGCGTATTTTCGTGCTGCAAGGTCGTCAATAATAATATAATCACTGTTAATTTCTATTGCCAGGGCTATAGCGCTCGCTTCGCCTAAATCAACATATTCATTAAGTTTTTTTATTGCCGACAATGTCGCTGGTTCTTGCACAATTACCCAATTGGGGAGCGATTGGCCAAATTCCCTGGCAATTTGCGGGGTTGTATAAATAGCATCAAATAATCCTCTCAAAATATCGAGACGCCCTATTTTGTCCAGAACAATAAAACAGCTGGTATCAGTTACGACGACCTTAAATTCCTTTGGCATCGTCTATCGCTGCTTCAGCGCTTGCATTCATAAAATAGACACCGTAGTTGATAAGGATTTCAGCAAAATCCCACTTTTTCATTTCAGCCATTTCCGCTGCCTGACCTAATGTCAATTTCCCCGATTCATAAAGCTTGGCCGCAATAAAACGAACTGTTTCGCCGTGCTCCTGCCCGAGCGTTTCCGGCACCTTAATCGTTATCGTTGTCATAATTTAAAGGTACACAGTTTTCAATCAATCATCAAATTGTTTAAAAGTATCACCCTCTCATAAACGGATTAAAATTCCTGGTTCCGATCTCCATCCCTGCGGCCCGGCACACCGTCTTATCCCCAAATTTATGATTGATGTTATCCATCGCCTGGTACAGTTTAATGCGTTCCTCGTTATCCTC
>JAICXZ010000146.1 GCA_025934475.1 Mucilaginibacter sp.
GAACCCGATCTATAATTACCTGGCGGGAAGAGCAAATGCGCCCCTGAACCAGATGATCAATACCGACAGCAAGACGGATAGCGTTGGAGCATCAGTTTCATACATCGAACCAATTGCGAAGAAATCGTATTTGGAGCTCAACTATGCGTACCATAATGCGCATACAACCGATAACAAGCTGACAGACACCCTAACCGATGCCGGAGTAAGCAATCGTTATGACCTGCTAAGCAACAATTATAACTTCAATTTCATCACCAACAGGTTTGGGCTTAATTACCGTTACATCGATAAGATGTATAACTTAACGCTGGGTGTCGGTGCAATGCCTACCTTGCTCGAAGGACAATCAAGTGTCAGCACACCAACACATGTTACCACTTTTGATTTTGCCCCGGTAGCCCGTTTTGTCTACAACTTTTCGCGAAGCCAGACTTTGACGTTTAATTATTCGGGAGCCAGCAATTCACCGCTCTATTATGAGCTGCAGCCGGTGATCGATTTCTCGAACGCCAGCTATCCGGTTGAAGGTAACCCTTATCTGAATCCCGAGTACAATAACACGGTAAGCATCAGGTACAACAAGTTCGATTTTGCCACGGGTAATGTCTTTTTCTCGAACCTGAATTTTACGCAAACTAACAACAAGATTGTAGCCAATGCCGTTACTTTTCCACGTAATTATGCCCCCGATCCCAGGTTATCCGGAACGGTGATGACCCAATATCAAAATGCCTCGGGCTATTATTCAGCCTCTGCATTTTACCTTTATGCTAAGCCCTGGGAAAAACGCAAATACACGTTGTTTATCAATGGTAACATCTCCTACAACAATAATATATCGTACCTGAGCACCATCGATTCGACCACCTACGCAGAAACGAGCCAGAAGAATATTTCCAAAAATCTGGTGCTGACCCAGGGTGCACGGTTCAGGGTTGATATTACCGATGTGGTTGATGCTGAAGCTAACGCCAGCTACGCCATCAACTATACTACCAACTCGGTGCCGCAGGCTAATGTGAACGACAATTTTAAAACGATTACACTCGGTGTTAACGGAAAAAATTACTTATGGAAGGATTGGACACTGAGCTACGATTATACCAAGACGCTTTACGAAGGTTACAAAGGAGCAACCAATCCCAATATCCTGAATACTTATGTAGAACGTCGTTTCCTGAAAGGTAACGTAGGTACGCTGCGCTTCTCGGTAAACGATGTGTTTAACCAAAATACAGGCTTTACTACAACCTCGACGGCTGCATCAATCGCGCAGAGCAACGTGAACCGTTTAGGACGGTACTATCTGCTAACCTTTACGCTGAGACTGCAAAAGTTTGCGGGTCAGCGTCCGCAGGGGCCAATGGGTGGCCCAGGTGGTTTCAGGGGGCCTGGTCCAGGTGGACCTCCTCCAGGTGGTGGCGGGCCTGATTGATGGTTTGCTTAAAACATTTTTGAAATAAATTACTTTAACCATAAAAACAAGACTTAACATGAAGAAGTTCAACTTATTAGTAGCGATTTTGCTGGTCACTACAGCGTCGTTTGCACAAACCAAATGGGTAGTTAATAAACCTCATGCCAAGGTAGGCTTTACCGTAACGCACCTCGCTGTGTCGGATGTAGATGGTAACTTCAAAAAGTTCGACGCGACGCTTACCTCGTCAAAACCCGACTTTAGCGACGCCGTTTTTGAAGTGTCCATGGAGGTAGCATCAGTGAATACTGATAATGACATGCGCGATAATGATCTCAGAAGCGACCATTACTTTGATGCCTCAAAATATCCAACCATGACCTTCGTGAGCAAAGGCATTACAAAAACGGGCGATAAAACCTTTAAACTAACAGGCGACCTGACCATGCACGGCGTAACTAAACCTGTAACGCTGGATATGGTGGTTACCGGCACCGGCAAAAATATGCAAAATCAAAAGCCAATAGTCGGCGTCAGGGTAACAGGTACCATCAACCGCAACGATTTTGGGGTGGGCCATGTACCATCGGCAATGGTAAGTGAGGATGTGCAACTGCGGGCCGTTGGTGAGTTTGATCAGCAGTGATTTTTTAATTGATTGAGTTGGATTAAGTTGAATGGTTGATTAAGTTGGGTTATAAAAAAAAATAACCTAATCAACCTGATCCAACTCAAGCAACCACTTAACTAACAAAGTGATTGCTTGATTTAGTTGACTAGCGTTCCGGGGTGAGATCCGGGACGCATTTTTTTATTGAGTCCCGAAGTCCGCGTAAGACAATAACTGCCGCTGCCGGCCAATCTGCAGGTTCATATCAAGAGGTGCCTGCAATCTCACCTTACCCTTAGGCACTGACAAAACAGTGTCACCAATAGTGCCGGTCCTGATTTGTAAATTTGAAAAGATTCAAATCCCAAACATTTGATAACTTTTTAGAAAGTAGTTAAATCTGGCCGGTTTTCCAAATGCGTAGAACTACGTTAGAATTTGGGTGTTTTAACGACAGGTTAATTATTTCTCAATAGTTAATTTTGCGCCGTAACTACGAATCATAATTTGCTTTAGCTGGCCGGAACCTTATCAAGTCTCCTTCGCCAATCCGGTAAATTTTGTACTTGTTACTGATAGGTTATAGCATGTTAACAGCATTCTTTATGCCCGTCTGAGTCAGTTATCGCTACCATGCAATTAACAACAATCCAAATATGAAAAAATCAACTTTAACACTTATGATGGCATTTGTAGCATTTGCCTCATTCGCTCAATCTGTTCCGGGTTGCAGCACCTACACCAGTCACGCTGTTATTAATCTAAACGGCGCCAGCAATCAAACAATTTCCGGGGACAGTATTAATGCAGCCGGAGGAGCCTATGGCATCCAATTAACCAATTGCCATGATATACACATCACGAAATGTAAAATCTGGAACGCCACTTTAGGTTTTGGAGGGGCAATAGCCATCCAGTCGGGGTGTTACAATATTTATGTCGATACCTGTTACATCTATAACTCCAATAGGGGCGTGCTGGTCAATAACATATCATCGACTTCCAATATCCGGATAAATTATAATTACTTTAAAGACATCCAGGAGCCCGGCAGGGCAACCGGAGGCGGATGCTCGGTGCAATTTGTGCAGGTGACAGGAACGGGTTTAACCTGCGATAGCAATCAATCGTATCACACAACGCCTAATTCGGGAATTGGCGACCAGTTCTCGATCTATAAATCTAATGGTACCTCAACCAGTTACATCAAAGTATATTACAATACCTGCCTGAACGGTAGCACCGATGCATCCGGTTTAGTTGGTACTGTTTTAGGCGATGTGGGCGGATCATACCAGGACGCCGAATACAACATTTACATTAATGCCGGTTCTGTGGGATGCCAGGTGCAGGGCGGTTCGCATATTATCATGAGCAATAACATCATTTTTGGCTACAAAAACACCAGTGCTTCAACAGGGATAGCTTATGGGAATTATTCAGGAACATTAAGCACCGATATTACGATGGCCAATAATAAAATAAGCTTTACAAGAGCAAACGGAACTGTTCTGAATAAATGGTATGATACAAGTACCTATGTCGATCCTACAGCTACTCCCAAAGTACCTATATCTGCGCCAACGGGCTGGAGTACCAATACATCGGATACAGTTGTCGATCCGACAGTTACTCCTTTAGGTATGTATATTCTTTCTCTCGATAAAGGTCATTGCGATAAATAAGCAAAGATCTCCCATCCTTGGAGGGATGGAAGGCAAGCATGATCAGCGTTCCGGAGTGAGATCCGGGACGCATTTTTTGTGTTTAGAGGCCTAATTCAACCTCTTCTACAGAATCTAACAAGTAAAACTACAGTGGAAACAAGCAACGCCAGGCCCAGCGTTGTCCATACTACTAATCCGATTTGTGGACCCATAAATAAGATGATAAAGATTTAGATAATAAAAAGACCCCTCTATAAGAAAGGGGTAAAAGTAAGCATTTAATCCGTATGCAGTCGCTCTGATATTTGATCGACTGTATATTCAATATATTTTTTGGCCCGGTCTACGTAGTCGGGGCCATCTTCTATCAGTTCTTCAAGAATAGATTTGCCGTTTTCTCTTTCCTTGGTTATGTAATAGATACCATAACCAACGGCGGCCCCCAGGGCCACAAATTTCCAAATACGCATAGCGACACTTTAATGAAGTATAAAACTACAAAAAGGCTATAAATAAAATAAATTTTTAACACATGCTTTTACTTGAGCTAAACTCAACAAAAGACTCAAGGCTCAGAACTTAAGACTCCCAGCTATTTCACCGCCCACTCATGTATCCCCGCCGAATTATCTACCGGCAACTGTACCACCAGCTTGAGCGCTGTGGTTGTCACTGGTTCAAAGCTTAGCACATTGTATTTGTCTTTAGCTATTTCGTATGGAATAGTGTTTTTAACCTCCACCCATTGGCCGTCCTTTTGATAATAAAGCTTGTAGGATGCCGGTATCCGGCAGCCACCCCAGGGACCATCGTCGAACCAGTAAACTTTTGATTCGGACACGGTGTAAGGCTTATCGAAATCATATTGTACAAACTCGGTGGTATCCTTTTTCGGCCACCAGTGCAGGTAGGGGAAGGAGCTGTCCTTCGAATCTTGCGGATCATACTGATCGTTTAGCGCATGCCACATGCGTTTGTTTGGTACCGATGCACTCACTTTGGCTTTGCTGGCGATGGTAGGCGCAGGCTGCGGCCTTGAAGCCGATTCTTTGTACGGGATCCAAACCGTCATTTCGCTCGGTCCGCGGTTGGCCCAGGCGTAGTAAGGGATAGCGGTCACCTGCTGGTTGGTTTTAAGGAGCGAATCCGTATTCAATTGCCTTTTGGTGCCCTTACCTTCCATGGTAAGCACTTCGATACCGTTGAGCATGCGTGGTTTAAATGCGGCATTGGTCAAAGCGGCTTTACTTACCGTGATATTTTGTACCAGGCTGTCTTTGTTGTCGGGCCCTTCGAGGCAATAAACTATTGGTCCGCGCTGGAAGGCAAACCTGTCCTGGTCGTCTTTTACTTTGTCGTTGGCAATTACCTTTTCGGTGGGCATCGGCAGCGATATGGATACTACATCGCCCTTCTTCCATTTGCGGTTCAACACAGCATATCCTTTTTCGGTAGCGTATTTAACAGCCTTGCCATTTAATGTTATAGCAACAGGCGAAACGCTCGAATCTGCAAAGGCATACAGGTTGCCTGCTATGGGCTTGCCTTGAGCCCATCCCGGAATACGCAGTTTTAAAGCAAAATCGAATGCTTTTTCAGGGTTAAGCGTGATGTCGACCTTGCCATCCCATGGGTAGCTTGTGGCTTCGATAATATCGAGTTTTCCGCTTTGCAGCGCAATATTGCTGGCATTGCTCATATACAGGTTCACGTATAGGTTATCCCTGTCGCGGGCATAAACATATCCCGGTACGGAAGGCAAAAAGCGCGTCATGTTACTGATACAGCAGGCGCAGCTGAACCAGGCGCTGCGCTGATGCTGGTTCATAGAGGCCAGCGGATTGGGGTAAAAGAAGCGATCACCGCTAAGTGCCACGCCTGATAAAAGGCCATTGTAAAGCGTGCGCTCAAGAACATCGATATATTTAGAATCGCCATGCAATAGAAACATGCGACTGTTCCAGTAAACGTTGGCAATGGCCGCGCAAGTTTCGGCATAGGCCGACATATTCGGCAACTGGTACGGATCACCAAATGCCTCGCCCGCATTCGTCGCGCCGATGCCTCCGGTAATGTAAAGCTTTCTATAAACCACGTCATTCCAGATATCGTCGATGGCGTGCAGGTATTGTTCGTTGCCTGTTAGTGCGGCTACATCGGCCATACCAGTATACATATAAGCAGCGCGCACAGCGTGACCCTCAGCGTCGTGTTGATCGACCACCTTCTTATCCGCCTGGTTGTAGGTTTCACCCTTTGGTCCGCGAACGTCAAGGAAAAATTTGGCCAGGTCGAGATATTTTTTGTTGCCGGTTACGCGATACATTTTAGCCAAACCCAGCTCCACAATTTGGTGACCTGGATATTTCTCCTCTTTACCATAGCCAAAGGTGCGAACCAGCAGATCGGCATTTTTGATAGCGATATTAAGTAAGGTACGTTTGCCTGTTGCCTGGTAATGTGCTACGGCTGCCTCGTACAGGTGTCCCGCGTTATATAATTCGTGACTCAGTATTTCCTCGTTTTCCCAGCGTTTACTGCCAATCCATTCATGAGGTTTTTTGGCGTTAACGGTTCGGAACGTATAGAGATAGCCGTCTTTTTCCTGGGCAGCGCCTATTATATTGATTAATGTATCAATCGATCGCTCAAGCTCTGGGTTTTTCTTTACCTGGATAGCGTAAGAGGCCCCTTCGATCAGCTTATATATATCGGTATCGTCAAATGGGAAGTCGCTTAATTTATCGCCGGTTTCCATTTTGGCAGCGCGTAAGAAATTATCTACCCTGCCATGCGCTTTACACTGCGCCAGTACATATGGTATGGTGACTGATGCGTTCACCTCCATTTTTGGTTCCCAGAAGTTATCATTCACATGTACCTGGGTAAATGGCACTGGCTGTATCGGGTAATCCTTTTGCTGGGCAAATAAAACACCACCTGCCTGCAAACACAGACCCAACGCAATAAAAGAAACTTTTTTCATCATATAAATAAGCGGCTTATCGAACGGTAAAATTATGGCGAATGAAGGGCCTGTACTTTGCAGAATTTGCCAATACTGCCCACATATTAGCTAATAAACGAATAATTGTTGAAATGACAATAAAAAATCGGGGAAAAATGATAGGACCTTGTTCCGATGTCAAACTTTACGGCATTTTTATGTGCTGAAAAACAATAAAAAGGCGCCCGATCCAATGGAATCGTAGCGCCTTCCGTTTAGATATAGTTGAGGGGAATCACCTTCCCGGCACACCGTTAGATCATGCCCCCCTTTCGGCTGTTTTATTAGTATTGGTAGAAATACTAATGTAAATGTAACGGTTCTTTTATTAAATGTAGTGTATACTTTAATTGAGCGGGCTCATCAGTTTGAAAATCAGGCGAAAAGTGTGCGTAAGAGTTAAATCGCTGATTACTAATAGTTAAATTGCGTCGAATCGACACTTTTGGCCAAAAACGCTGCAATATTTTAACCATATCGCCGTATATTAAACTTTATTCTGTTAATATTTGCTTAATGTTTTTTTGAATGAAGGTACTGCAATTTACTATCCCGGTAGCTCACGATAAAAGTATCATTGCCCAGTA
>JAICXZ010000342.1 GCA_025934475.1 Mucilaginibacter sp.
AGCCGTTCCCGGTGATGTAGCCGACATAAAGGTTTACCGCAAAAAGAAAAATTTTGGCGAAGGGAAAATTGCTGAGCTGAAGAAGGCGTCTAAATACCGAACCGAGGCTTTCTGCGAGCATTTTGGCACTTGCGGCGGCTGTAAATGGCAGCATATGAGCTATGACGCTCAGCTCCTATTCAAACAAAAATCGGTTGAAAGTGCGTTGAGCCGCCTGGCTGGGCTTGATGTAAGCGGGATGCTTCCTATCATCCCCTCCCCGGCTGATAAATATTACAGGAACAAACTAGAGTTCACCTTCTCCAACAAGCGCTGGCTAAACGATGGCGAAAATCGCACGGATGAAGTGCTGGACATGGATGCATTGGGCTTCCACATCCCGGGCAGGTTTGATAAGATATTGGACGTTCATCATTGCTATCTGCAGGCTGTTCCGTCAAACGATCTGCGCAATCGTATCCGCGAATACGCCAAAAAGCACAACATGAGCTTTTATGATTTGAAGAATCATGCAGGTGCGTTGCGTAATCTTATTATCCGCACCTCCTCTACCGGTGAGCTGATGGCGATTGTCATATTCGCTTATCCCACTGATGAAGAGATAAAAGGCCTTATGAGCTTTGTCGACGAGAACTTCCCGCAGATCACATCGCTGTTGTATATCGTCAACCAAAAGAAGAATGATACCATTTTTGATCAGGAAGTAATAGCCTGGCGCGGACCTGAGTTCATTTATGAGGAGATGACGGATGCAAATGGCAAAACCGTCCGTTATCGTATCGGCCCGAAATCGTTCTATCAAACTAACTCGGTCCAGGCAGCCAAATTGTATGAAGTAACCCGCGATTTTGCGGGCCTTCAGGGCAATGAACTGGTCTACGACCTTTACACCGGTGCCGGCACCATCGCCAATTTTATTGCCGGCCAGGTAAAAGAAGTAGTTGGCGTGGAGTATGTGCCTTCAGCGATCGAAGACGCAAAGATCAATTCGCAGATCAACCAGATAACGAATACTAAATTCTACGCTGGCGATATGAAGGATGTGCTGAATGCCGATTTCGTAGCACAGCACGGCAAACCGGACGTTATTATTACGGACCCGCCGCGTGCTGGTATGCACGGTGATGTGGTTGCGCGACTGATGGAAATTGAAACCAAAAAGATTGTATACGTAAGCTGCAATCCAGCCACCCAGGCACGCGATCTGGCGATTCTCAAAGAAAAATACAACGTCGTCAAAATACAGCCGGTTGACATGTTCCCCCATACGCAGCATGTGGAGAATGTGGTTTTGTTAGAGATTAGAGACTAGTTAATTAGAGATTAGTTAAGCGCATTTGGTTTTTGAATTTAGATTTTAGAGTTTAGGATTTTTCAAAGTATGGATCCCGAAGAATTATTAAACGAGAATAGCAACGAGGAAAAGAAGCCGGAAAGTCCGCTGGTGAGTCTTGAAAACGACCTTAAGCTGTACAGCGATTCGATAAAAGAAGTAGCCGTTGAGATTATGGTGGAAGGCTTATCACGTTATCCCATCTTTGTAGCACACCAGCATGAAGTGAAGCTTGGCGAGGTGATTCTCGATCGTGAAGAACTTAATACCGAATGGACAGTGCAGGCTTCAACTCTTGAAGAATTTATTGAAAAAGGCATCATCAAACCAGTGCTGAAAGAGCGCTTCATCAAATCGTACAAAAACCCAAATGAGTATATGTGCATGTTTGTGATTGTACCTGAAGGCGCCAATTTTGTGTACTACCCTTACCAGCATGAATAGTTTGTTGTAAAGTTGGAAAGTTGGAATGTTGTAAGGTTGCTTTTATCTTTACAACGGTTTAGGCGAAAGCGTGGTTCCATTAACATTTCAACTTTCCAACCAAAACATATGAAAGAAAAGAAACTCCTCATACTAGATAAACACCAGATCGACCAGAAGATCGACCGCATTGCCTACCAGTTGCTCGAGGACAATTTTGACGAGCAGGAGATCGTCATCGCAGGTATTATGCCGAGGGGAAACTACATTGCTGAAAGGCTTAAAAATATCCTTGATAAAATCGCGCCTTTCAAAAGTGTGCTGATGAATATCGAGATTGATAAGCAAAGCAGCAGTCTGAAGGCAAAGACCGATACCGATATACAAATCTGCCACAACAAGGCAGTTGTTCTGGTAGACGATGTGCTCAATAGCGGCAAAACTTTGGCTTACGGCTTTGGTGTATTCCTGGATGTACCATTAAAAAAATTACGGACAGTTGTTTTGGTCGACCGCAACCACAAAAGCTTCCCGGTAACAACCGATTTTGCCGGAATTGCGCTCTCGACTGTATTAAAAGAGCATGTTGAGGTGATCCTGGATGAAGAAGGCAAAGAAGACGCCGTATACCTGAAGTAGGAAAATAAAACATTAATCCCACCTAGTTATAAGAAATTTAAGATTCGGGCGTTTTTTATAGAAACGTTAAATTTCCGCTTGCACAATTCGCTACGATATTTACATTTGCACATATCCCCTGTAGTTGTGTGTCACTTAAAGAAATACTTATTTAAAAGGCAGCTGCCTCTTTTCTTTTTAGTGATTTTTTTCCTGATTAAAGCCAATCCCTACTATTACGTTTGCCAGTATTTTCCGCAAATACAGAATATAAATTCAGAAAAGGCATTCAGTTTTAGCCCCAAACGCGACCATCATAGTTTTTTGGTCAGGGTACAAAAATCCATTACTGAAGAAGATGCCGGAACATCAATTCCGGCCATTAAATTTTCAGGAATCTTATTGTTCCTGTTCACATTTGGATCATTGCTCACCCTGGCCAGCCTATACATCTACCCGTCTTTTGTAAAAATAAAGCAAAGCAGGCAGCTATGCCTTGCCCATTGCGTGCTCCGTTTATGACGGCGTAATCTCCCATCATTTTATTATACAAACACAATCGCAGTTTTGATACTGCCGGTATTGCCGTGTGCATTATTCAATTTTTTTTGAAACATTATTTAAAACATGAAACCACTTAAATCATATATCTGCATCTTATCCATAGGCCTTGCGGCTTTTACTTTCCAGTCTTGCAAATCAAAAAAGCTTATACAAAAACCAGCGCCGACTGACACCGAAACTAAACCGGCAGCACAGGCAACACCTCCGCCGCCACCGCCTGCACCAGCTCCAAAGCCCGTAGCGCCTGCTCCACCAGACTACAATTTCACCAATGTTCAATTCGATTTTAACTCATCGGTATTGCGTACAGACGGCATCCAATACCTGGATCACGTGGTAAATGAAATGAAGAAAGATCAATCTTCAAAGTTTGTGCTCGATGGGAACGCCTCATCTGAAGGTACCGCCGAACATAACATGGTGCTATCCAAAGACAGGGCAGCCTCGGTTAAGCAATATTTGACCAACGCCGGCATCGATGCTTCCCGTTTAACCACCAAAGGTTTGGGCACGAAAGACCCAATTGCTTCGAATGATACCGAAGACGGACGCGAAAAAAACCGTCGCGTTGAAATTAAATTAATGAACTAACGGCCCTGCATCTACCAAACAACACCCGCCTAAAATGGCGGGTGTTTACCTTTCGGTCAAACTAAAGTTGGGGAAGCGCCGTTGTTTTTATATCTGCTAATGTGAAATTACATCAAAATCTATGTTACATTTTTTGAGATCAATAGGTTCCGGCTCTTTACCAGGCAGCCGGATCATGAGTAAAGTGTGTGTGCTGCTGATATCGGCGTTTACGTTACCCTGGGCCGCTCATGCTGATAATTTTAAGTTCAGGTTGAAAAATACCACCAAATCCAGCGTGGCTGTGTTTTATCGTATCGATAAAAAAACGGGACGCTTTAAGGTGAAAGCACTGCTGAGCTTAAAACCTGGTGAAGAACGGATGAAAAGTATTTCGGTAGGCAAAGGAGATACGGTTTTCTTTTATGGCCAGGATGCCGAGAACCAGACTTCGCTTACCATAAAAAAGGATTTTACCACGCTTGATAAAAACAAAGATAACGTCACCTATATCCCCATCGTTATTCCGGAAAAACAAACTACGAGCTTTGAGTCGCTTGAGGGATTAAGTGTAAAACTGGAGCATAATAAGGTGCTTAATTTTCTTTTAAAGATGGATTCCGCATCAATGAGTAGTCTTTCGATGCTGGAGAACAATTTTCAAAATATTTACCCTCTGGGCACTTTCATTTTTGTAGATACTAAAACCAACCGTTTGCTGGTTCCGCCACTGGAACCATCATTTTGGAACAGCAGCGAAAACTACCTGACCATACAAGACAGCCTTTATGCAATGGTGAATGCCGATCACCGCGGCATGGCCAATGCACAGGTAGCCTATTTTGTTGCTAAAATGTTCGACTCGCTGCGGGTGAATAATACTGCCGAGCTGGAATTTAAAGCACGGCTGTCGCTCATCCGTTGGAAGCCAACGGCTAGCGCGACTATTTACCAGGTGTTCAATGACAAAGCCGTGCAGGACTTTCTGCAGAACTGCTACGCCCAGATCAATAATCCTGATAAGGAATATATGAGATACAGGCTGTATTTTCTCTCATCCTACGAACGTATTGACGACCTCGAGATTTACGGGAAACAATTTTACAATTTTGGTAATGAGACCGATTTTGCTATCGCTTCGCCGACGCAGGTTTTCAGCACCAACCTGGGCGTGATGTATACCAAAAACAAAACGCTCGCCAACTATTACTCGGTACAAGGCGCGGTATTGCGCACCAAAGCCTACGACTTTACTTCGTTGCTGTTTAATGGCTTCAAAAACAAT
>JAICXZ010000696.1 GCA_025934475.1 Mucilaginibacter sp.
AAAGAAGTCAAAAAATTTGAGTCTGCAAATATAAGCATTATTATATGAACTGGCAACCATTTATGCAAGTAACTTTTGGTAAATATTAACCGAATTAACACCTTTGCCAAATTTGGTAAAGGAATACGAGCTATTTCACAACTAAAATTTTTACACAAAACCTTGCCCGTTGAATGAAAATTTTTACCACGACAAAGGCCCTGCGCGAATATTTGCTGCTGCAAATCCGAAATTTAAGACAAACAATTGGCCTGGTGCCAACCATGGGCGCCCTGCACGAGGGCCATTTGTCACTCATCAGGCAGGCGCAGTTGTGTAACAGCGTGGTAGTTTGCAGTATTTTTGTTAACCCTACGCAATTTAACGACCCAAAAGACCTGGAGAAATATCCCAGGACCTTAGAAGCAGATATTAAAATGCTGGAGCAAGTAAATTGCAACGTATTATTTAACCCCGACGTTAACGAAATTTATGATACGCATGAACAATGGCATTTGCCAATAGGCAAACTTGAAAATTTACTTGAAGGGAAGTTCAGGCCGGGTCATTACCAGGGTGTTACACAGATTGTTTTTATTCTGTTTAAACTGGTTGAACCGGATTCGGCCTTTTTCGGCCAAAAGGATTACCAGCAATTTTTGATCATCAGCAAAATGGTTAAACTCAAGCGCATTCCTGTTAAGCTGGTAATGTGCCCCATAAAGCGGGATCCGGATGGATTGGCTATGAGCTCGAGAAACATTCATTTGAGCCCTGGCGAACGGCGGCACGCGTTGGTTTTGTCCAGAGCATTAAATTGGGTTAAAAATAATTTTGAGCCCAGTCATATTTCCAGGTTAAAAAAGGAGGCTGAATTAATGATAGGCCATGAGCCCGGGGTTGAATTGGGGTATTTTGAAATTGCCAACGGCGATACGCTAACGCCAGCGGATGCAGGTACTCAGAAGATCGTGGCCCTGGTGGCGGCGCGGGTCGGTAAAACGAGGCTGATTGATAATGTCGTTATTAGCTGATGGCCGATGGGCATAGTTCATAATTGAGCAATTGAAGGCCTATAACCTTTCACCCTTCCTCCTAAGCTTGCCTTGTCACCGGCTCAAATACATTGATTTTTCCTTATACAAATGCCTGAAGTACGGATCCTGCAGGTTAGGTATAAAGCGTATGGCCTCGCCGGTTGATTTCATCTCGGGGCCGAGTTCCTTATTTACTTCGGGAAATTTATCAAAAGAAAAAACGGGCTCTTTTATCGCGTAACCCCATAGCTTACGCTCGATGGTAAAATCTTTAAGCTTGTTAACGCCCAGCATTACCTTGGCGGCAATATTAATATAAGGCACATCATACGCTTTGGCAATAAAAGGCACAGTACGCGATGCGCGCGGGTTAGCCTCGATCACATAAACCTTGTCATCCTTTATAGCAAACTGGATATTCAGCAGGCCCAATACATTCAATGCTTTGGCTATTTTAACCGTGTATTCTTCCATTTGCTGGATGGCATGGTCCGAAAGATCGAATGGCGGCAGTACGGCGTACGAGTCGCCTGAGTGTATGCCTGCAGGCTCGATATGCTCAATCATGACGTTAATATGCACATCATCGCCATCGCTTATTGAATCTGATTCTGCTTCAGCAGCGCGGTCAAGAAAATGGTCGATCAGCACGCGGTTACCGGGAAGATTCTTTAATAAGCTAACCACCGCTTTTTCCAGGTCCTCGTCATTGATCACAATGCTCATACCCTGCCCGCCTAAAACATAGCTTGGACGAACCAACACCGGGTAGCCTACGTGGTGAGCCACTTCAAGGGCTTCCTCTGCGTTTTCGGCTACGCCGTATTTTGGATAAGGGATATCCAATTCTTTTAACAGGTCCGAGAAACGCCCGCGGTCTTCGGCAATGTCCATATCGTTGAACGAGGTGCCGATAATGCGGATGCCGTGCTCGTGCATCTTTTCGGCCATTTTCAGAGCGGTTTGCCCGCCAAGCTGAACGATGACACCGTACGGTTTCTCCATTTCGATGATCTCGCGCACATGCTCCCAATAAACCGGTTCGAAGTACAGCTTATCCGCCATATTAAAGTCCGTGGACACTGTTTCCGGGTTGCAGTTGATCATGATGGCTTCAAAACCCGATTCCTTCGCGGCAAGCAAACCATGCACGCAGCTATAGTCAAATTCAATGCCCTGGCCAATGCGGTTAGGGCCCGAGCCTAATACAATTATTTTCTTCCTATCGGATACCACCGATTCATTCTCGCCTTCGTAGGTTGAATAATAGTAGGGTGTTTTCGCAGGGAACTCCGCCGCGCAGGTATCCACCATTTTGTAAACCCGCTTTATGCCCAGGCTTTTGCGGCGCTGGTAAACATCCTCCTCCGTTACCTGGCCCAATATATAGGCGATCTGGGTATCTGAAAATCCCTTTTGTTTTAGCAGGAAGAAAAACTCTTCGGGGATATTATTCAGCGAATAACGGCGCAGCTCATTCTCGAGGTTCACCACGTCGGCTATCTGGTTCAAAAACCAGCGGTCGATCTTGGTCACCTTGCGAACCGACTCGATCGGCACGCCCAGGCTTAACGCATCATAAATATGGAACAGCCGGTCCCAGCTTGGGTGTTCCAGGCTGTACATAATTTCTTCCAGGTTACGGCTCTGGCGACCGTCGGCGCCTAAACCGGCCCGGCCAATCTCCAAACTTTGACAAGCTTTTTGCAACGCCTCTATAAAGCTGCGGCCGATGCCCATCACCTCGCCCACCGATTTCATCTGGAGGCCGAGCAATCTGTTCGCGCCC
>JAICXZ010000035.1 GCA_025934475.1 Mucilaginibacter sp.
AATGGTAAATTTCTCGGGTAATAGTTGAAATAATATCGGGTGCAGCGCCGCTTTATACATTAGCTGACGTTTCGCCAGTTTAACCATCTCTTTGTGGTCAAAAATCAAATCAGGCATTTCGTTCAGCAGGAACCACTCGGCATGAAACTCGTCATTTAGTTGTTTCTCATACTTATTGATATCTCTCGGCGCGTAATATGCTACAGAAAGCGTCCTTTCGACCGGGTCACGATTAGGTTTCCCAAATACATGAAACTGATCCATGTATACGTCATTGAGACCGGTGCGATACTCCAGGATTCGGTTGGCAGCATCTTCCGGAGATTCCGATGGCTGGATGAATCCACCTATAAGGCTCCATTTATTTTTTTCGGGTTCAATAGCACGCTGAACGAGCAGCAGCTTAAGGTTCCATCCGTCAAAACCAAATATGATACAGTCTACGGCTACCAGGATACGTTTCTGGCCGGTATATCTCTGCATAGTATGATCAGGGTATTACAGGTGTAAAAATAATTCAGTGGTAATATTAAGGATACAATCTGTATTTCGCGCATTTAAATTAAACAATTTTAAGAAACGTTTCTTAATTAAGACTTTTATATTCTAGCTTTACCCTGCAGGGAGTTGATTAAGTTTAATGGTTGATTAAGTTGATTGGGCTGGCTAATCTTCAATTAATCGGGCTTAACTTAATCAACTTGACCAAAACTCAATCAACTAAATCAACTTAATCTAACCCAATCAACTAACATGAAAATAGCCATGCTTGGTTCGGGCTTTATCGCCCGCTTCTATGCCGACTCCCTCGCGGCACAACGACGAAAAGATACTTTGGTAAGCGTTTATTCGCGCAGCGCTGAAAGGGCAGCGAAATTTGCCAGCGACTACGGTTTACCGCACTCCAGTGATAATATGGACGAGGTGGTTGGTCACCCGGAAGTAGATGTAGTTGTAATTGCTCTATCCAATGAGCTTCACCTCCCTGCTGTTGAGGCTTGTGCCAGGGCTGGTAAGCATGTACTATGCACAAAACCCCTTGGCCGAACCGGCGCTGAAGCAAAGCAAATGCTGGAGATGGTTGAAAAGGCAGGCATCATGGGCGGCTACCTGGAAGATCTTTGCTATACACCTAAGTTTCTGAAGTCATTAGCGAGCGTTAAAGCTGGCAGCATTGGCCGCGTGCTTTGGGCCAAATCACGCGAAACACACCCCGGACCACACAGCGATTGGTTCTGGAACCTGGAACTATCAGGTGGTGGCGCCATCGTCGACCTGGGCTGCCATTGTATTGAAATATCAAGGAATTTTATTGGCAAAGACATTAAGCCCGTTGAGGTGATGTGCTGGGCAGCAACGCAGGTTCACCCAATCGCTGCCGAGGATCATGCTATCGGCCTGGTGAAGTATGCTAACGGCGTAATCGGCCAGTTTGAAGTGAGCTGGTGTTTCCGCGGCGGCATGGACCTGCGCGACGAGGTAATGGGTAGCGAAGGGACAATCTGGCTCAACAACTTTCTGCGCACGGGGTTTGAAATGTTCAGTACCGGCAAGGGCACCAACTATGTGGCTGAGAAAGCCGAATCATCAAGCGGCTGGCTGTTCCCCGTTGGTGACGAAGTACACGAACTAGGCTACAGCCACATGTTTACCGATATGTTTGAGTCGATCGAGAATAAACGCGGGCCGCATGAAAGCTTTTATGATGGTTATGTGGTGAATTGCATCATTGATGCGGCCTACCGTTCAGCAAAATCGCGTCAATGGGAGCCGGTACAACTGGATGACTGGCGCGGCCGCACCGATGTAACCGAGGGACACGACTTCACCTCATACGATGAAACATATTACCTGATCAAAGAAGAAATTCTGCCCAATGGCGAAAAGAAATTGATCCTGAAGGATAAGAAGACCGGTGAGGTTGTGCGTCGTGATTTGTGATTAGTTAACTGGAAAATTATTCGATAGCGATGGGTTCTGAAACCCATCGCTATTATTCTTCCATGATCACCAAGTTAACTGGTTAACAAATCAATAGTTAACTAACGCGTTTCCCATGCAGCAACATATCTATAGCATGGTCCAGCGAACCGGCTGCTATCACTTCACCTGAGTTCACAAAGTAAATCTCGTCAGCATTTTGGATAGTATTAAGCCTGTGTGCTATGATAACGCGCGTGGTTGTCTCAGGTAATCGTTCAAGAATATCGCTCAGTAGCTGTTCTGTGATCGTATCGATATTGGCGGTAGCTTCATCCAGGATCAATATTTCCGGGTTGCGCAATACAGCACGCATAAAGGCTATCAATTGTTTCTGACCTAAACTGATGCTATCCCCGGCGGAAAGCACTTTAGTTTCCAACCCTTCGTCGAATATTGCCACCAGTTCACCAAGATTGGATTCTTTTAATACGGCTTCTAATTGCTTATCAGTATAATTTTTATACTGCTCGTTGCCGTATAGGATATTTTCCTTTACCGTGCCGGTGAACAGGAAGGGTTCCTGCAAAATGAAACCAATCTTTTTGGTACGTTCTTCCGGCTCCAGCGACCGTATGTCCTTCCCATTCATTAAAACAGTTCCTTGAGTTGGGTCATACAAACGCGCTATCAACGAAGCAGTTGTAGTCTTTCCGCCACCGGTAGGCCCCACGAGCGCATAGGTTTTACCAGACTCCATTTTGAAGCAAACATTATGCAGTATTTCGCTGCCGCCCGGGTAAGCGAAATGCACATGTCGAAATTCGAGCAAGGCCTCTGAAGCTTCCGGCTTGGTATCTTTTATCGTTACCAGGTTGGTATCCAAACCAAGGATACCCGATACCCGGTCCCAGGCCGCCATGGCGGTTTG
This sequence comes from Mucilaginibacter sp., assembly GCA_025934475.1. Taxonomy (GTDB): domain Bacteria; phylum Bacteroidota; class Bacteroidia; order Sphingobacteriales; family Sphingobacteriaceae; genus Mucilaginibacter. The sequence goes on from JAICXZ010000035.1 coordinate 2,852, forward strand.
GAAGGTTGTCCACAAGGTCGCCAGTTGCCTTAAGGGGTTATAGAAGCTGTTGGCATAGGTCAAATAGGCAATAAGCAATCCGATCGAAAAAACCCCATAATCCTTGTAGTTCATGATGGTAATGGCCGACTCTTTAGTCGATATCAGATGTATCCCATAAGCCAGCACAATTAGTTGTGCTACACCCGCCAGCAACGAATAAACCGGTAAGAAGATATTGTTAGCGATACCGGCCTTGACAGCTGTCTTGTAATTATTCTCATTCGCGCTATCAAAACGTTTGCGGAAGTAATCCCGGCGATTAAATGCAATGATCACTTTAAAATTGTTCAGGCTTTCCTGTATCTCGGCGCTCATACCGCCGGTGCTTTTCAGGCTGGCCGCATTTTTGCGTTTTATCCACTGTGATAGTACTTTGGTAATGATCCAGGCTACTGCACCGGGAGCAACAGTAGCCAACCCTAACTTAAAGTTGATGCACAGCAGAAATACCCCTGCGCCCACCATGGTAGATAAGTTACCAATAAACTGCATCAACGACTGCGAAAAGAAAGTATTGATCTTATCAGTATCGTTGTTCACCCTCGATATCAGGTCGCCGGTTTTGTTTTGATTAAAGAATGCAACAGGCAATAGTTGTATTTTATTGAATATGGCATTACGCAGTGTGTATAGCATCCGCTGACCTACGCCACCCATCAATATGGTTTGCAGGTAGCTGGCAACAAGGCCGCATATATACATGCCCAGCAAAATTGCCGAATAAACCAGCACGCCGTGATAATCATGCGGTATAACATATTTATCTATCGCATGGCCAATTAAAAGCGGCCCAACGAGGTTTACACCCGAGTTGATTAGAATGGCAAAAAGGGCCATCCACAACACCGTTCGCTCGTGCCTGATCAGTTCCAGCAGCTTTTTCAGTGCCGCCAGGGTAGATAGTTTTTCCTGCTGCTCTGAAAGTTTATTTAGATCGTAATTCATAGTTGCTGGTACTTTGTTGTGAGTTAAAAATCTGCACGTATTCGGTGCAGATATGCATCAGTTCGTCGTGTTTGCCCACGGCCACTATTTCGCCTTCCATCAATAGGATGATCTGGTCGTAATGCTCAACTGAAGCTATTTTCTGGGTTACTGAGATCAGTGTTAAGCCGGGATAATTTTGCTGTACATTTTGCAGTATCTTCTTTTCAGTATTGCCGTCTACACGTGCTGTAAAATCGTCCAAAAGCAACACTTTGGGATCCAACGCCAACGCCCTCGCTAACATAATACGCTGTTTCTGCCCGCCCGAAAGGTTCGATCCGCGTTCTGAAACTATCGTGCTCAATTTATCCGGCAATGCATCTACGAAATCGTGCAATTCGGCTGTATCGATAGCTTTTTGAAGGGATTCGTCCGTGACGGTATCACTGAATGCTATATTCTCCCGGATACTCATATTAAATATGATACTATCCTGGAACACAAACCCTACCTGGCTATGGAAAGATTCGCTGTTATATTCATCGATTCCGCGGCCATCAAACAATACTTCACCCGAATTGGGTTTGATCAAATCGGTCATCAGGTAGAGTAATTGCGTTTTTCCGGCGGCCGTCGGCCCAATCACCGCGATCTTGGAGCCCGCTTTCACTTTAAAGGATATATCTTTTAAAGCAGGTTTTTGGCCGTAAACAAGGTTTACATTCTTCAGCTCAACATCGCCATGTAACGGCTTGATAATCGTACCTGTTTCTGTTGGATCGGGCGATTCTATCACAGCGGTAATGCGTTCGTAGGAAGCGGTAGCCTGGGCGATGATATTGCTCATGAATCCAATAACCAGGATGGGGAATATCAACAGCATCAAGTAGCTGTTAAAAGCCGCAAAATCGCCCAGCGACATGGTATTTGCGATTACAAAATGACCACCCAGCGCCAGGATAGTCAGTGTGGCAACATTAGCTGTGAACGTGATAACCGGGATAAGGCCCGAAAAAAGCCGAATTATCTTTAACCCCAGGTCCCTTGCCTGGGTATTGGCCTTCAAAAACTTATCAAACTCCAATTGCTGTGAATTGATCACCCGAATCAAAGCTGAGCCGAGTATGCTTTCATTGATCACTTTATTCAGCCAGTCATAAACCGCAAACCGCTGTTTAAATACAACCCTCACCTTTTTGAGCACCACAGCAAACGTAATACCGATAATGGGGATGATGGCAATAACGCATAGCGCTAGCTTCCAGTTGATGGTAAGCAGCATCACGCTGGCGCCGACAATAATAAATATGGACGACACAATCGAAACCAAAGCCTGGGAAACAAACAATTTAATCGAGTCAACGTCCGCGGTAAGGTTGGTTAATAGTTTTGACGGATTCAACTTATCGATAGCAGTACTGCTCTGCTGCGATATCTTGAACGAAAGCTTGGTGCGTAGATCGCGTGCTACCTTTTCGGAAGCGCACGTTTGGATAATACTTTGCAGATACGAGAATATGAAAACAGCCACAATGGCAGCAACGAATTTTATTAGAGTCGGATTAAGATCAAAGTGTATATGCGTAAACACACTGCGGCCATAATCATCTATTCCATGACCGATGATCTTAGGCATCCATAAGGTTATTGAGTTACTGAACAGTGCAAACAAAACCAGGATGAACAACAATCCTCTATAGGGTTTCAACAGGCTCGAAATGCGTGGCTTCTTTTCAGTTTGCGGTTTATTCTTCTCAGGCATAGGCGGGGTTTATTGTTGTTTTTATGTCAGTTAAGCAAAAATAATGATGCATTCTTATGGTCGTGCATAAAATAAACTATAATTTCATGGCCATACTAAGGCAGACGAACAAGCCGTTTAAATATTTTAAACTATTTTGTTTTACGTTCTACGTGGTAAGTTATACGTCTGCCAAACCACGTAAAAGGTATAACTTAATATGTACAACTCATGCCTGCCAGCTATAATTCTCAAGCCGAATACGTGCTCGAAGACGAACGTGTCCTTTTAAGACCACTTCACGAATCCGATATTCAATACTTCCTCCCCTATGCTATCAGCGAGCCTGACACCTGGAAATATTCGGGCATCAGCGCACATGGCGAGGAGCGCATGAAAGCCTATATTCGGGCCGCCTTAAACGGGCGCAAAGCCGGCACACAATATCCTTTTATCGTATTCGACAAGCAAACACAGGAATATGCAGGAAGCTCCCGCTTCTACGATATTCAACCTGATAATGCCTCCCTGCAATTGGGCTATACCTGGTATGGCGAAAAATTCAGAGGCTCCGGACTAAACAAACATTGCAAATTTCTGCTATTACAATTTGCATTCGAAACATTGGACATGTACCGCGTTGAATTTAGGGCCGATGCGCGTAACGAACGCAGTATTGCGGCTATGAGGAGCATTGGCTGTACCGTAGAAGGTATTTTACGCAGTGCGATGTGGCTTGAGGGCGGTGGCCGCCGCAATTCCATTGTACTAAGCATTCTGAAAGAAGAATGGGAAAGCGGCGTGAAAGACAATCTTTTCTCTAAGTTAAAAGCAGAAAGCTAAAAGCAGAAAGCTTTGGACTTTTAGCTTTCTGCTTTTAGCTCCCCCACCGAATGCCGTTAAAGTAATTTTTAGTTACCCAGGGTAAAATCTTGTTTGGCAGTTTCGGAATTATTGCTAAATTGGGGTCAGACTACTAGCCGATCCTCCGAAACCAACTTAAACTTAATTACCAGACAGAGCCAATCACCTGATGGAGAAACATATTGTTAAAGTGTTGCAAACCGATTTTGTAACACATAACGTAAAACGTTTTATTATTGAAAAACCTGCCGGCTATACCTTTATCCCCGGTCAGGCTACAGACGTTTCAATTAACAAACCCGGTCTTGAAAACGAGTTACGGCCTTTTACCTTCACCAACACAAACGACGAGGATCATCTCGAATTTACAATAAAAATATATACCTCCCACGGAGGTGTGACTTCTAAGCTACTCGACGTAAATGAAGGCGACGAGCTAATCATCCACGAAGTTTTTGGAGCCATACAATACCGCGGCCCTGGCCTGTTTCTTGCAGGCGGAGCCGGTATCACGCCTTTTCTGGCTATTTTCCGCGAACTAAGGCGGAATAATCAGTTGAATGGTAATGCATTATTCTTTGCCAACAGGACTGAAAAAGATGTTATTCTGCACGAGGAGCTTAACGACATGCTCGGCGACAACTACGTCGATATCCTGTCCGAACCAACCGCCCCCCAACTTCCAGCCTTTATCGAAATGAAAATGCTGAAGGACCAGGTACTCAAAGGCGTCAATCTTTTCTATGTTTGCGGGCCAGATAAGTTTATCGAGATCATGACGGAAAACCTCATGTCACTGGGAATACGTAAAAGCCAGGTGGTTATTGAGCTGTAATTTGGCCTCTTAAATCCAGTTAGTGTGGGTTAAAAACTAGCTTAAACAGCCACAGCAACCTGTAAATCCATTTTTACGTATTAGGATAAAAATTCACCGTCTGATAAAATGTCGCGATCGTTAAAGATCTCTTTAGCATTTCTTGTATTAGGTGTCGCCTGGATATTATTCGGCAGCCTGATTGTAGCGTCATTTTCCGGACCTTTAACCGCTATTCAGCAAAAGCTCATTGATTCAGCATTTGTCATCGTATCAGCAATCGCCATATTCTTTGCCATAAAAAAAGGCGACCGACCGCAGGTTGATGGTCAATATCAGCGGCTGTTTGAATCTAATCCCAACCCTTTGTGGATTTACGACAATACAAGCTTGCGTTTCGTCAAGGTCAATGATGCAGCAGTAGCGAAATACCAATACAGCAGGGAGCAATTTCACGCGATGACTATCATGGAGATTCGCCCGTCAGAAGAATGCCAAAGACTAACCGAAAGGTTAAAAGCATTGAAAGATGAAGTGCGCACGTCCGTAGGTTGGCGGCATATGAAGGCCAATGGCGAAATCATCAATGTATCAATCGTTTCATATCCGGTCATGTTCGACGGCCGACAATGCAGCCTGGTAATTGCAACCGACATTACAGAACTGGTGGAGCAGGAACAGAAGCTCCAGAATGCTTATCAAAAGATAAAAAGCTTCAATGATACCCTCAGGCAAATCGCCTGGTCAAATTCGCACGAGATGCGCAAACCGGTATGCTCCATCATCAGCCTGGTGTCGCTGCTTCAACATACCGACAATAACCAGGAAAGACGTCAATATCTCAACCTGCTCGAAACGGCTGCGACCGAGCTAGACGAAGTGCTTAAGCACAACGAAAAAATGACTGAGGTTGAAACTGAGATCGAATCTTAGTAAGCGCGGCGCATTCTATTCCCATTTTAGATAAAACTCTTCGTCAGTTATCTGAGCGAATGTATTGGTGCCCTGCAACTGCATTGTACCCGAAAACGTTCCTTTTACATGATCTGTGGCAATCTCGGTAAAGTTTAATGCTATTATTATCCCGGGTGCAGCGGGTGCCGATGTGTACGAGTTGCCATCATCGCTTCTGAAACTAAAGGAAGGCTCTCCCATCACTAGCCCATTGACCTTCACAAACTGCTGGGTATAAGTGGTGCCGGTATTGAACGAATTACTATCCTCCAATGTAAAGCTTAGGCCGGTGCCAAAATTATTGAGAAAATATCCGTCTAACTGTACCAGGTAAAGCGACGGTGCCGAAGTAAACATCGCTATCGGTGTCATCGTCATAGATTTGGCGGTGCCGTTAACTTTTAGCTTTATATAATAGCTTCCTGTTGTTGGTGTTTGCGAACTGCTTTTCTTGCAGGAACTATACATAACCGGCAATGCCAGGACGCATAAAAAGATAAAAACGTTTTCATGAGCATGCTTTTGATACAATTTAACACCGTATCAAAAGCACGTCAATGAGCATTTATTTTCCGTGCGGGGTGGTTTATTTTTCGCAATCAGATGAACTTGGATATGAAAAAGAAATCACTGATGACCTTCCGAGGGTCCCACATCTTTTTCATTTGCTGTTTTTTTTTGCGTAAATTCGTGATATTTAAATGATGTTATGGAGCTTATAATTGACTTTGACAAGATTAAGGATCCTTCTAAGCGGGAATGGTTGATTAGTTCGCTGAAATTAATGCAGATTGGGTTTCATACGTCAGAAAAGTCTCAAACTATAACCGAATACAATAAGGACCTTGAAAAAGGAGACAACGAAATTGACCGCGGCGAATTTACTACGGCATCAGACTTAAAGAAAGAAGCAGATAAGTGGTAGTCGTTTGGGGCAACAGCGCCAAAGCTGAGCTAAAAAAAGCCTTTGATTACATTTCCCTGGATTCGGTTCAAAACGCCATTATGGTCAGGGACATTAAAATTGACATGACCCTGGATTTAGCAAAGAATCCTGAAAAACATCCTTTAGACAAATTCAAAACGAGCAATGATGGCACATGGCTAGCGTTTGAAAAACATCATTACCGTGTTTCGTACCGTGTGTTAAAAGATCAAATCCGTGTTGTGCGCATGCGGCACACCAGTCAATCGCCGCTCAAATATTAAATTATCGTGCGTCTCTGGTCTTGATGGAAAGGGTTCTTAATTTTTCGCAGAAATTTTAATCGGCTGTTGAAAGACTTAAGCCGGGATGGATTCCTCCTTTATTTCTAGCATTCCAAGTGACTGCGCTATTTTTATCTTATCGGATTCTTCGGGGATATATAGTTTATTATCCGATTTTTCTTTCGATGAAAATATTCTATAACCATCGATTATTTTATAAGCATTATTTTTCCTTAGCTCCCCATACATCAGTTCGAGTTGAATAATTGGCCTGAACTTTTTGATAACATCCAACGCGCCCTCGACGATCTTTAACTCTTCACCTTCAGCATCGATCTTGATATAGTCAATTCGGTCCAGGTTTTCCATCTTTACAGCATCGTCCAATTTCATGGTAAACAATTCAACTGCAGTAGCGCCATTTACTTCCCTCGAAAATGAAAAAGAGGTTGGGATGTCGCTATTCATATAAAATTTCTTACCGCTTGTTTCGTTGGAAATACCAAAGGTCCTCAACCGTACATTACCAAACCTATTTTGAACCACATTTTTTAACAAATAACTGCTCATCAACGGAAACGGTTCAAAGGAGATAACTGTTCCATTGGTTAACAGGCTCGCTGCAACCATGGAATAGATACCGGTATTGGCGCCGATATCGATGAATACTGAATCCTTTGAAAGAAAATAAGGCAACAGGGCCAATTCGGGTTCGTAATCCAGTCCCTTAAGAAAAACGCCCCTGCCGCCGTATCCAGTTTTGTTGATCCCCTGGAATACGATGCTATCGTTCAACCTGCGTTTTAGAATATAATCTTGCGGCATGACAGCCATTACAGATTTTCTTATTAAGTTGGAAAAATTTGCCATAATTGGATTATAAGGTTAACGAATCAGGTAATAAGTATTTTGACTATCGGCCCGGCTATTTCCTGGCATAACAAATTGTATCACTGTTGTTACGAAGATAATTATTTTAGTTAAATCTCAAAATTATCAGGGTATTAAAGAATAACGCAACTTGCGCTTCTACGTATTTACAGTGTTAAGAGTTTAGCGTAGCGCTCTTAAATGGGGAGTAGATTTGTGATGAAACCTACAACTTTATAAAAATCTTTCTCTTCGCCAGCCAAAAACACAACCCCCACTCCGAAAGCCAGGTAATAAAAGCAGACACCACAGCAAGCACTTTGGGCCCAATGCCAATCATTCCGCCGAAGCCTTTTACGAATATGGCAACTGCGCCGTTGAACCATTGATAGCCTATGGTATTGAAGAAATAGTAAATAAAGATCGAATTCATTCCCACCACCACAGCTATCCAGGCGTATTTATTGATTTTCTTCAAATCGATCAGCCAATACAAAAGTGCAAGCAACAACAGCACCCAGCCTTCCGAAGCAAAAGTGAACGAACTGGTGGCAATGCGCTTAATAATTGGTGTGATATTGGCCCAATCGAGCCCAAAGCCAATGGCCAGGGCGATAACACCGGCTACAGCAAGATATTTAACTTTTTGAGCCGGCGTTTTGTCGGATACAAGCAACTTACCGGCCAGGCAGCCCCATACGGTGTGCGCCGCAGTTGGAATAAAATTGATGGTGACCCAGCCATCGGGGTTTATCCTGCTTTTAAAAACAAGGTCCATGTAAGCGCCAAAATTGTGATATTCCACAAACGGCTGATCAAAGCCCCGTACCAATATTGTCCGGTACAATACTTCAGTCAGTACAAGCAGTAATACTGAACAAGCGATCTGAAAAGCATACGAACGATTGATAATAAGATACGCGATCAGCGTCGTTACCGACAACTGGGTTAACACGTTCCATAGTTCCCAAACCAGCTTACCCGCATAAAAACACTGCACCGCGGTACCCAGAATAAACAGCTTTAACGCCCGGAGAGCGACATGCTTAAAATTCTGTCCCCAGGTTATCCCCTTCTCCAGCTTGTGATGATAGGAAATGTACATGCCCGTGCCGGCCATGGTCATGAAGGCAGGCTGTATCAGATCCCATAAACGCAGGCCATGCCATGGATAATGTTCAAACTGATCCATGATCGTTTGGAAAAAACCACCTCCGCCCAGGTGCCTTAACGAGCTATAAACTTCGCAGGCTTCGCCGGCAAGAAAGATCATAATGAGGCCACGCATTAAATCAAGCGATAACAGCCTCCCGGTCTTTTGAGGAATGATGGTTTCCATTGTGAAGAGGGTTTATATAATAAAGTTATACTTTTATTTCTTCTTCTCCACGGTTATCCCTCTACTAACGCTAAGTCTTTTCAGCGAACCCTTTCGGTAAATTAACCACAAATGAAACAAAGGTTTTCACGAAGTGGCACAGGGATAAAATGGCTACATAAACACAGCCTCACCAAAAAATTGAGGCAAGTGAAAATTGGGAGTTGGCCAATCAATATTGTTCCAAACGAGGTATTGCTTCTTTTGTAAATCATCACCGCATTTATAGAAATTGACATGGCACTTCTTTCCATTTAGTGAAGTAATCGGATCAAACCTGAACACACTCACCGGTATCACCAGCGT
>JAICXZ010000180.1 GCA_025934475.1 Mucilaginibacter sp.
ATATTATGCTGGTATCCGTTACCGAGCGAACGCGTGAAATAGGTGTTCGTAAAGCCATCGGGGCAACGCCTTCTATTATCCGTAAGCAATTCCTGATCGAAGCCATAATGATTTGCCTGATCGGTGGTGTTTTAGGCATCATTCTTGGGATGGCAGTAGGAAATCTTATAGCCATCAGCATCAGCGGCACTTTCGCAGTGCCGTGGATATGGCTCATTATATCGATATGTGTATGTACGGTGATCGGTCTTATTTCGGGATTCTACCCGGCACAAAAAGCATCCCGGCTTGATCCGGTTGAGGCACTGCGCTATGAGTGATTTCGAATTTCGTCCGCCAGCAGGCGGATCGGAATTATTAATTTCCTCTTAGTCAATAGAAAACACGCAAACAGAAAAATTCGAAATCCGAAATCATTTCAGGAGGATATTCTTCAGCGGGTAATCCGTCAGTAATCTTTGCACATAGGGCATTTTTAGTGCGCGCTTAAATGCTTCGGCATGTTTGGGATGGTGCATGTCGCTGGAGATGAAATCAACCATATGATTGTCCACCAGGCTCTCGGCCATTTTCATGGTTGATTTTCCATAATAGCCGGTTAACGAAATGGTGTTCAATTGCAGGTTGCATCCCCAGTCGCGGAAGGCTTTGATCTGGTTGATATCCATATATGAGTAGCGCTCGGGGTGGGCCAGGATGGGTTTGTAACCGCGCTCGAGTAGCTTTTGAACAGCCGGAAACACATTAGGCGGCGGACTGATGAATGATAGTTCAAACAATACATAGTTATTCCCCATGATCATCAGCTTGTCGTCATCGATCCGGGTTTCGAACGTCTCATCAAAGTAATGCTCAGCCGCTGCCTCTACAACAATGTCGATGTTTTCTTTTACAAGTTCTTGCTTCAGGAGGGCCAGGGCGCCGTTTATGGTCTCAGCATTATTCCTGTAATAGTCGGCCATGATGTGCGGAGTAGCGATGATCTTGCTGATGCCTGCGTCCATCATTTTCCGGATAAGATAGATGGACTCCTGTGGATTCTGTGCGCCGTCGTCAATGCCCGGCAGCACATGAGAATGCATATCAACCGCTATCGAACTATAACTGGCAGGGGTATCTTTATTACTTTCCTTCTTCCGGAAGAAATTAAACATCGTTATCGGTTAGCGTACTGTTCTTTATAATATTGCTGGTAATGGCCCGATGTCACATCGTTCAGCCATTCCTCGTTGGCCAGGTACCAGTCGACCGTCTTTTCCAAACCTTTTTCAAATGTGATGCTTGGCACCCAGCCAAGGTCATTTTTTAGTTTGGTGGCATCGATCGCATACCTTAGATCGTGCCCGGCGCGGTCTGTTACAAAGGTGATCAGTTTTGCCGATTCGCCTTCGGGTCTGCCCAGTTTTTTATCTAATATACGGCACAGCAACCGGATAAGGTCAATATTTTTCCATTCATTATGCCCGCCGATATTATAAGTCGAACCGGCTTTGGCCTTGTGGAAGATCACATCGATAGCACGGGCATGATCCTCAACCCACAGCCAGTCGCGCACATTCTCGCCCTTTCCATATACAGGCACAGGTTTATTTTGTTTGATATTGTTGATCGCCAGCGGTATCAGCTTCTCGGGGAAATGATACGATCCGTAATTGTTGGAACAGTTAGAAATCACTGTATCCATGCCATAAGTATCATGGTAGGCCCTCACAAAATGGTCCGAGCTCGCTTTCGAAGCCGAGTATGGCGAATGCGGATCGTAGTTGGTTGTCTCTGTAAACATGCCATCCTCACCCAGGCTGCCATATACCTCATCCGTAGATACATGGTAAAAACGGGTTTGATCGTATTTGCCTATCCAGGCATGGCGCGCGGCGTTGAGCAGGGTAACTGTCCCCACCACGTTGGTCATCACAAAATCCAGCGGATTGGTTATCGAACGGTCAACATGCGATTCAGCTGCCAGGTGGATCACCGCATCAGGTTGTTCCCTTGCAAAAAGATGATTGATAAATACGCTGTCAACTATATCGCCTTTGATGAATTTGTAATTGGGCTCGTGCTCAATGTCACTCAGATTGGCGAGGTTACCTGCGTAGGTAAGTTTATCTAAATTGATTATAGAATATTGCGGGTAGTTTTTTACGAAGCGGCGAACCACATGTGATCCAATGAATCCGGCCCCTCCGGTAATGATGATCTTCTGCATGCGGCAAAATTACAAAGGATTTTGCGATAAATACTTCTCCCATGCCCAGGCTGATGCCATCATGGTTTCAATACCCAATTCTGTCTGCCAGTGCAGCTTTTCTTTGGACTTGTTTACGTTGCCCCAAACCTGCTCGATATCGCCCTCACGGCGCGGACCGATGGTATAGTTGAGTTTTACGCCGGTTGTATTTTCGAAAGCTTTGATGATCTCTAAAACCGAGTTGCCTTTGCCGGTGCCCAGGTTAAATACATCATAGCCCTTAAAATCTTTTCCCATCAGTTTCAAGGCAGCAACGTGTGCTTTTGCCAGGTCCACCACATGGATATAATCGCGGATGCAGCTACCATCGGGCGTATTGTAATCGTCGCCGAAAACGGTGATTTTTTCGCGTTTGCCTATGGCTGTTTGGGTTACAAATGGAATCAGGTTTTGAGGAACACCGATTGGGAGCTCGCCGATGAGTGCCGTCTCGTGTGCACCTACCGGGTTAAAGTACCGGAGCGAGATTACTTTATAGTTAGCGCCCGAAGCGATCATATCGCGAAGAATTTCTTCGGCTATCTGCTTGGTGTTGCCGTAAGGTGATTCGGCAGGCTTAACTGGCGCCGCCTCATCAACCGGCAAATGATCAGGCTGACCATAAACCGTGCAACTTGATGAAAATACAAAGCTGATTGGCTTGCCATAGTAGGCATTGAGCAGATTGATGAGCGAGTAAAAATTATTGCGATAATATTTTAGCGGCTTTTGAACCGATTCGCCAACGGCCTTTGACGCGGCAAAATGGATGATCCCTTCAATATCGCCTTCGGCAGTGGCCAGGTTATTTACACCCGCTTCGTCGCACAAGTCAAGTTGATGGAAAACAGGTCTTACGCCCGTTATTTTGGTTATCTGATCAAGGATTTTTGGATTCGAGTTGGACAGGTCGTCAACGATCACGGGCTCATAACCGGCATTGATCAGCTCGACCACAGTATGTGATCCGATATAGCCCAATCCGCCGGTAACTAGTATTTTCGGCATTTATTTCTTGTTGTAATTTGCAAAACTCTTGTGCTGTATATCCTTTTCAGGCAGCGATTTAAAATATTCGTAGGTAATTTTCAAGCCCTCCGCTCTTGCTACTTTGGGCTCCCAACCCAGCAACTCCTTGGCCTTGGTAATGTCTGGCCGGCGCTGTTTGGGGTCATCAACGGGCAATGGCAGGCTGACGAGTTTTTGATCCGTTCCGGTCAACTTAATGATCTCCTCGCCAAACTCGCGAATGGTGATCTCGTCGGGATTACCAATATTCACAGGTAAAGCATAGTCGCTGAAAAGCAGGCGATAGATGCCTTCTATGAGGTCATCTACATAGCAGAATGAACGCGTCTGAGAGCCATCCCCAAACATGGTCAATGATTCGCCGCGCAATGCCTGGCCGATAAAAGCAGGCAAAACACGCCCGTCATTCAGGCGCATACGTGGTCCGTAAGTGTTGAATATGCGTACAATACGTGTTTCAAGACCGTGGAAAGTATGATAAGCCATGGTCATTGCTTCCTGGAAACGCTTGGCTTCGTCATAAACTCCGCGCGGACCTATAGGGTTTACATTACCCCAATACTCTTCGGGCTGCGGATTTATATTAGGGTCGCCATAAACTTCGGAGGTTGAGGCAATCAGCATTCTTGCACCTTTTGCTCTTGCCAGGCCAAGCAAATTATGTGTGCCCAAAGACCCCACTTTCAAAGTTTGGATCGGGATTTTCAGGTAGTCGATCGGGCTTGCCGGGGACGCAAAATGCAGAATATAGTGCAGATCGCCGGGAACATAGACAAACTTGGAAACATCGTGATGATAAAACTCGAAATTTTCCAGCTTGAACAGGTGTTCGATATTCTTAAGATCGCCGGTAATGAGGTTATCCATAGCGATCACATGGAAATCTTCTTTAATAAAACGGTCGCACAGGTGCGAGCCCAAAAATCCGGCGGCGCCGGTAATTAAAACGCGTTTGCGGTCAGTCATGTTATTCAACTATTTTTCTACCGATACTGTTATAATAGAATCCGCAGTCGAGCATTTTTTGCAGATCGTAGAGGTTACGGCCGTCAAAAATAGCTTTATTTTTCAGCAAGCTCTCCACCTTGTCAAATTCAGGGGTCCTGAATGCCGACCACTCTGTTACGATGAGCAGCGCATCGGCATCCTGGAGTGCGTCATACTCATCTTCAGCATAGCTGATCTTATCGCCAAGTAAAGCCTTTACATTTGGCATCGCTTCAGGGTCGTATGCGGTTACGGATGCACCTGCCGCTAGCAGTTCGTCTATAATATATAACGAAGGCGCTTCGCGGATGTCATCAGTTTCGGGTTTAAAAGCCAAACCCCACATCGCGAATTTTTTTCCTTTGATGTCGCCTTTAAAGTATTTCTTTACCTTCTCCACCAATACCTTTTTCTGTATTTCGTTTACCTTGAGTACTGAGTTCAGGATCTTAAAATCGTATTTTACTTCTTCCGACGATTTTACCAGCGCCTGCACATCTTTAGGGAAACAGCTGCCGCCGTAACCGATACCAGCAAAAAGGAACCGCTTGCCAATACGATCATCCGCTCCAATACCGCGTCGTACCATATCAACATCAGCGCCTACAATCTCGCACATATTGGCAATCTCGTTCATGAAGGAGATTTTGGTAGCCAGGAAAGAGTTGGCTGCATATTTGGTAAGCTCGGAAGAGCGCTCATCCATATAAATGATGGGGTTACCCTGGCGAACATAAGGTGCGTATAATTCGCCCATCAATCTGCGGGCGCGCTCATCCATGGTGCCTATCACAACGCGATCCGGTTTCATGAAATCCTCAACGGCAACGCCTTCGCGCAGGAACTCAGGATTGGATACCACGGCGAATTCAACGCTGGCGTGCTCTTTCATAGCTGCCGTTACCTTATCGGCTGTGCCCACCGGCACGGTAGATTTGGTTACGATAACTTTATATTCGGTGATGATTTTGGCGATGTCTTTTGCCGCGCCGAGCACATAACTCAGATCGGCAGAGCCATCTCCTCCCGGAGGTGTCGGCAGCGCCATAAAAATAATTTTAGCTTCGGCTACGGCCTCGGCAAGGTTGGTTGTAAATTTCAGCCTGCCCTGGTGTATATTACGGTTGAAGAGTAATTCGAGGCCCGGTTCGTAGATCGGAACCTTGCCGTTTTTCATCATTTCAACCTTTTTTTCATTTATATCAACGCAAGTTACATGGTTGCCGGTTTCGGCCAGGCAGGTGCCTGTTACCAATCCCACATACCCTGTTCCTACTACTGCGATTTTCATACGTATTTATATTTTATGTTCTTACTTTTATGCCCGGCTAAGGTAATAATTAATAGAAAAATAATGCTGCTGCTTTATAACCTGGGGGTTAGATTTTACTATATTTTAATCTTTATCGCTTCTTTTTTTAACAAAAAAGCAAAAACCTGGCTTAATGGCAGAAAAAATGTCAAATTTCAAAATTTCAACAACAGCGCCTGGTTCCACTTTGCATCCCTGGGCGAATTTGAGCAAGGGCTTCCCGTCCTGATCGCGTTCAGGCAACAACATGCGGGTACACCGGTAGTGATCACTTTCTTTTCACCATCGGGATATGAAATACGAAAAAACACGCCCTATGCTGATGCCGTGTATTACCTTCCGCTGGATACAGCCGCCAATGCACAGCATTTAATCGATGCCATCAAACCCTCAATAGCTGTTTTTACCAAGTACGAATACTGGTACCATTATTTTTACGAGTTAAACCGCAGGGGAGTTTCTTTGTTTGTCATATCCGGAATTTTTCGCCCCAACCAGGTCTTTTTTAAATGGTATGGTGATCTGCACCGCCAAATGCTAGGATTTGTGACGCGCTTTTTTGTGCAGGATGAAGAATCAAAAACGCTGCTACAACAATTGAACATTACCAACGTAGACGTGAGCGGCGATACCCGGTTCGATAGGGTATGGGCGAATGCCTCAAAACCGAAGTCGTTTCCAATTATCGAAGGGTTCAAAAGACACTACAAAGTATTCATCGCCGGCAGTACATGGCCTGCGGATGAAGATATTATAGCTCAACTAGCGAAAGCTAACCCTGATTGGAAATTCATCGTTGCACCACACGAGATAAAAGAAGAAAAAATAAACCGGCTCATTGGCCTGCTGTCGCAAAATCAAGCAGTGCGATACTCGCAATTGGATCCCGATAGCTATATCGGTCATCACCTGCTTAAATGCCAGTCGCTTATTATTGATAACATCGGCATGCTATCGTCGCTATATCAATATGGCGAGGTAGCCTACATAGGCGGTGGCTTTGGTGCGGGGATACATAATACGCTGGAAGCAGCAGCATTTGGCTTGCCTGTTATCTTCGGCCCTAATTATCAAAAATTTAAGGAAGCAAGAGATCTGATCTCATTGAACCTTGGTTTCAGCATTGCCGGCGCCGATGAGTTAGAAAATGTTTTTACCCAACTCACCCAGGACGAAAA
>JAICXZ010000348.1 GCA_025934475.1 Mucilaginibacter sp.
AAAAAGCAGAAAAATTATAAACCTCAATAAGATTGGTTAACTGGTGACTAATTAACTTGTGACTAGGGCAGACGATCTAAATAAAAACGCCTTCGAGGTAAATACCCCGAAGGCGTTTTTTTTATGGTAGTCATCCGTTAAAATACGATCAATACCTGTCCCTTTTCTACCTTGTCGCCGGGTTTTATCTTAATGGGTTTTACCGTCACATCAGCCGGCGATTTTATGATGTTTTCCATCTTCATTGCCTCCAGAACAAAAAGATTCTCTCCTTTCTTAACCTCAGCGCCTTCTTTCACAAACACTTTTAAAACCATTCCCGGCATCGGGGCTTTTACCTCACTTACTTTGGCATTGTTAAGGTTACTCATGCCAAGCTTGTCGAGAAGCAGATCATATTGATCTTTGGCAGCGACATTGTAAATTGTGCCATTTACTTTGATCACAGCCGTCTTAGTTTCTTTGTCGAAACTTACCACCTCAGCATTGTATGATTTAAGGTCGTCGATAATATGATAGACCGACGCGCTTAGCTGTCTGATATCCGCATGAGCTTCATGATTATTCAGGATCAGTTTTCCGTCCTTTTGCTCAACGCTGTAATCGAAACAATCGTTTACTTTTATCTTGTGCATGAGGTTAGTTAAGTGGTTGATTAAGTTGGATTGAGTTGATTAAGTTATATAATTATCGTGAAAATCCATTAATCTGTTCAATAGCGGTTCAGACTACTGCGTCATCGCGTACTGCACCAAATTAGCACCCATTTTCAGGGCTTTGATGCGCGTATCCTGGGTATCACCGACATAAGTGCCAAAGTCTTCACAGCCATTGCCTAAATCGCATTGGTAGTCGTAAAAACACACCAGGCGGCCTTTATAGATTAGTCCAAATCCTTGGGCGCGTTTACCGTCGTGTTCGTGTACTTTTGGTAAGCCATTAGGGAAATCATATTTCTGGTGATAGATGGGATGATTTAGCGGAAGTTCAACAAAATCCAACTCAGGGAAGACCTTCTTCATCTCCCGCCTGATAAAAGGATCAAGACCATAGTTATCGCAAACATGCAGGAAACCGCCTCCGGTAAGGTATTTGCGCAGGTTTTTGGCTTCCTGGTCCGAGAAGATCACATTGCCGTGCCCAGTCATGAAAATGAATGGGTAATTAAATATTTGCGCACTACCAACCTCCACCACCTCATCATCAGCCTGGAAATTGGTTTTCAGGTTCTCATTGCAAAATTTGATCAGATTGGGCAGCGCGGTTCGGTCGCCGTACCAATCACCACCGCCGTTATATTTCAGCTTGGCCATCTTATATGTCGGCGCATTAAAACTGCTCAGGCTGATCAATGCCAAAATCGCGAAGCAAACTATCCCTTTCATACCCGGTTCAAAAAATTGATCTCAAAACAAGCTTCCAATGCAGCCGTCTCTGTTCTTAAACGGCTATTTCCTAAAGTTATGGCTTTAAAATCATTTTTTATCGCATCCTCGACCTCTTTTGTTGTGAAGTCACCCTCTGGTCCTATCAATATCAAATACCGGCCTTGCGGTTTGATGCTATCCTTTAGGTTTAGCTTCTTCCCCGGTTCGCAGTGGGCAATATACTTTTGTCCCTCAAAAGGCATCGCCAGTAATTTATGCAACGGAATCGGCTCATTCAAAACCGGGTGCCACGCTTTGATAGATTGCTTAATAGCTGATGTGATAATCTTATCCAACCGGTCTTTCTTCGCTTCTTTTCGCTCCGATCGCTGGCAGATGATAAGCGATATCTCATCGACGCCTATCTCGGTTGCTTTTTCAAGGAACCATTCCAGGCGTTCTATATTTTTAGTGGGAGCAACCGCTATATGCAGATAATGATTTCGCTTATTAAAATCCTGCTCAACAGAAACGATGCGAAGCTGAGTTCGCTTAGGATGGGGATCGGTAATTTCGGCAGTATAGAAATTGCCTTTGCCATCTATCAGTTGAATTTTGTCGCCAGTTTGCAGGCGCAATACCCTTACACAATGCTTACTTTCCTCTTCGCTTAGTGAATAGGTTGAAAATGCAGCATCGATATCAGGCGTGTAAAAGAGTTGCATCCTGGCGGGCTTAATGCAAGTTGACTGCGTCTTCTTCGTTCAGCAGCAATTCGAGCTTAACGGACTCTATATTCTGGTCAGATTTTTTAAGGATCGTGATATTATAGCCGTTGGATTCGGTGTGGTCCCCCACGTCAGGTATCTTACCAAATACATCGCCAAGCCAGCCTGATACCGTGTCAAAATCACCATCTTCGGGCAGGTCATGCGGAAGATGCGTATTGACATCATATATCGAGGCCAGGGCGTTCACGATAAATTCGCTCGAACTCACCACCTCTACTATCGGCCGCTCTTCATCATATTCGTCCTGTATCTCACCTACCAACTCTTCAACAATATCTTCCAGCGTTACCATGCCTGCTGTACCACCAAACTCATCCAGCACAATAGCGATTTGGATACGCTTTTGCTGCAATTCAGCCATCAGATCGTTGATCTTTTTGGTCTCTGGGATGAAATAGGGTTTGCGAATGATTTCTTTAAGCACAATATCATGATGTCGTACCAATAATGGCAGCACGTCCTTAGCGTGTACAATACCAACAATTCTGTCTATCGTATCATCATAAACCGGCATACGTGAGTAGCCTTCATTGATGATCATGTCCAAAAGCTCCTCCCTATCGGCATTAATATCAATACCATATATTTTAGTACGGGGCACCATGATATTTTTCACCACCCGCTCATTAAACTCGAATACATTTTGTATCAGTTCATGTTCGGTTGAATCCAGTGCGCCGGTTTCTTTCCCTTGCTCCAAAAGCAACTGAAGTTCTTCCGAACTATGATGCGCCTCGCCTGCTATGGCATTTATTCCAAGCAATTTCAAAATCATACCGGCAAACCTGTTTAACACCCATATAATAGGACGAAAGACGATAAAGAACAAACGCAACGGAGTCGATACTGCCAGCGCGGTACGTACAGACCGTTGTATCGCTATATTTTTTGGAGCAAGTTCGCCGAAAACAATGCTTAAAAAGGTTATGATCACAAAGGCGATCACGCGACTAAGTGTGATAACAAACGATGAGGTGATGACCACTCCGAATGACTTAAAAGTGACGAGCATTATATCCGTAAAAACACTCTCGCCAATTACACCCAAGCCAAGTGCGGCTATTGTAATGCCCAATTGGGTGGCAGCAATGTAACCCTCAAGGTTACTCATGATGCTACGGGTGATCTTAGCAACGCGGCTCCCGGTTTTTACTTTAAGCTCTATTTGTGAGCCGCGCACCCTCACCAGTGCAAACTCGGCTGCTGTGAAAAAACCGTTAAGCAGCACCAGCAAAAAGGTAAGAAAAAGGTAGAAATAATTGACAGTTGTTCCGGCAGGGTCCATTAATCAGTTATTGGTACACAGGAAAAGTCGACTTGTATAGCTCCAGACTCTCATTAATTACTTTATGCGCGTAACGCACGCCGAGCAGGTGCTCAATGGTCACGTTTTTGCCTTCCAGTTTCTTATAATCCTGGAAGAAACGAACGATCTCCTTCATTGTATGCGGGGGCAACTCGTTAAGGTCGTTGATATAATTCACAGACATATCGTTCTTGGCCACGGCGATGATCTTATCATCCTGCTCACCGTTATCCACCATGTGCATCACGCCAACAACTTTCGCCTCAATTATCGACATCGGGAAAACATCGACAGAACAAAGAACAAGGATATCCAGCGGGTCATGATCATCGCAATAAGTTTGCGGGATAAAACCATAATTAGCCGGGTACATTACCGATGAAAAAAGAACACGGTCGAGCTTCAACAGACCCGACTCTTTGTCGATCTCGTATTTGGCTTTCGAACCTTTTGGGATTTCAATTATCGCATGAACGGTTTCGGGGATGTTATCGCCCGGTGATACCTGGTGCCAGGGATGTTGTGTACTCATTATTTATTATTTTCTATAGATAGTAAGCCATGTTATTTACCCGCCTCAACTTTAGCAAACTTGCGCTTGATAAAGGTTATAACCAGCGGCATACTCGTAATTACAATTAAGCCTATTACAACGTACTTAAGATAGTATTTAATTTCTTCAGGGTATCTCCTCCCTAAAAAAAAGCCGATGAGCGTCAGCGACGTCACCCAGCAAAAACAGCCAATAATGTTGTAAAGTGTGAACTTCCTGAAATTCAGCTTCACAACACCTGCAAAGATAGGAGCAAAAGTTCTAATTATAGGGAAAAATCTGCCCAAAACCAACGCCATGCCACCGTACTTAGCATAAAAATCCTCGGCCATGGATACATAACGCTTTTTAAAGAATATTGATTCATTCCTTTTGAACAACACCGGCCCTGTGCGGTAGCCAAACCAGTAGCCGGTATAATTACCCAACACACCAGCGGCAACGAGCGAAAGAACAAGAACGGATATATGCATATCGAGCACGCCTGTTGCACATAGCAGCCCTGCCAGTACAAGCAGGTAATCACCGGGCAGAAAGAACCCGAAGAATAAGCCGGTTTCAGCAAATACTACTACAAGCAAAAGGAAAAAGCCGCCCTTACTGATAATGGAGCGCGCGTCTGTTAAATTTTGAAGATGATCCCAGATTTGTTCCATTCACTATCTCCGTAAAACTACTAATATAAAATGAATTAATTAGCAGGA
>JAICXZ010000679.1 GCA_025934475.1 Mucilaginibacter sp.
CCTGGATCTTTTTATCCGGCGACCACAAGTCAATACCCGACTTTGCCAAAACGCTGCCATGGGCGGACAAAAGAAAAATGATAGTTCCGAAAAAGCCGCTCTTTATCTTCATAATATTAAATAATTGAAATTGCTGTTAATTGGTTCCGTGCATCAAAGAGTCCAATGCCTGTCTATCATATACGGTGTTTGTCTGCCTGTTAAAAATACCAAAGGAGTTATTGCCAAGGCCGCCTTCGTCCCAATAAAATGGTATTAGTCCATTTGCTTTAGCTTCCTTTACAAAGTATTTAAGATAGTATGCCCGGGCGTTTAAATGACTACGCAAAGCATTTCCCGTAAGGGCAGAACGACGGATTGCGCCAAATTCGCCAATAATAACCGGGATTCCCTTATCGATAAACCTGGATTTCATAGTTCTTGCTATCCTGTCAATCTCTGGTTCTTCACCCCACGTAGCGTTATGAACAGTATCAGCCGCAGAGTGGTGTCCTTCTCCCCAGTAATAGAACTGATTTCCCCATTTCTCGTCCTGGGTCATCAGGGCAAATTGATAAGGCATATAGGAATGTACTTCCAGCATCAGCCGGTCCTTCACCTTGTCTTCCGGCATTTTGGTCATTAGCCGTAAGGTTTTTTCAAAATCCGTCGACGGTCCCTGGATCACCAATATCCGGTAAGCGTTTTTGCCACCTGTAGAACGAACTGCGTCGATAAATGTCTGATGGTATGAAAGCAGGACGTTCATTTGTTCCGCATTCGTAACCGCAGGTTCGTTTGCACTGGCAAAAATCAAACGTTCATCAAAGTCGCGCAGATAAGTGGCTATTTGCTCCCAATATGCCTTTTGCTTGAGGTTGACGGAGGCCTTCTTATCCGGCGTACAGTTGTTCTCGAGCCAGCCGCCATCCCAATGGATATTGAGGATAACATACATATTATTATCAATACATTCTTTGACAACTTCTTTCACACGGCTCAACCAGGCACTCTTTATTTTGCCGGTAGATTGATCTGCATACTGGTCCCATGAACAGGGAATACGTATAGCATTAAAGCCGCTTTGCTTTATTTCGGTAATAAGATCGTTAGTGATTTTCGGGTTGCCCCAGGCTGTTTCTCCGCCAATCGCTTCCAGCGTATTGCCAATATTACAGCCAACTTTCATTTTGGCGGCAAGCTGCACGGCAGTATTACTCATACCAGTGGAATCAGGTTTTGCGGGAGAGATATTATAACCGGGATAAAAGCCGCTGGATATAGTCGGTGTATGATGAATCGCGATTCCCACCCGCCTGTGACAGGATGAAAAATTCAAAAACAGCAGCAAGCAAACCCAGGAATTAAGGTTTCTGTTTATTCTCATTAGACCAGTTTGGTTTTATAATTGATTGCTGCTAAAGTATTGTCGCGCTATTGAAACCGATATATCAAATGTTTCAGATTATGGTTACGAATGTTAAGGGTGACCGATTTATACTTTTTACCGGCAATCTGGATTGCGCTCGAAATCGTCTGTATACCAAAGCAATACTGCTCTTCGCTCTCTTTGGGAAGCAGCACCGCAAAGCGTACTATTGAAAACACTCAAGTTAGCGCACGCCAAAAAGATCACTTTGTCTCTAACGCTAGGGTTGTTACAATTGGGTTAAGCTGCGCTGTATCCAGGCTTATTGTAATGCCATTTTGACTCTGCGAAAATTTTGCGTTAGATCCACCAAGTATTTTGCACGAAACAATCGTTTTGTTGCTTGCCGGCAGTTTAATTTCCGTGGCCCCCTCTGGCATTTTTAACAGGTGGATGTAAATCTTATTTCCTTTGTGTGTTGAGCCATAATAATCATCAACGGGCTCGAACGGGCCGGGACGTGTTCCATAGATTCCTTCGCCATTTTCAGCCAGCCATTGTCCCACTTCTCTCAGGCGCTCTACATGTGCAGGGGGAATAACGCCATCAGCATCCGGACCAACATTTAACAGCATGTTGCCGCCCCGGTCAACGGTATTTACAAGATAGTCAACGATCAGTTTAAGGGGCATCACGTTTTGTGCCTTATTGTATCCCCAACTGGTTCGATTCAGGTTGAGGCATTTTTCCCACGGGAAAGGTATGATTGGGCCTTTTACCGGCGCATCGCCTTCATTCGTTTGAAAATCACCCGCCATGCCTGACCTTGGATTGATAACGATATCCGGATTATAGCTTCTTACCATAGCATTTAGCTTTAAGGGCTCCCAAAACCAGGCGGCATCCGCGTCGGTACCCTTATGAGCAAGCCACCCGCCGTCATACCAAAGAATTTCGATTTTTCCATAGTTTTTCATTAGCTCCTCTACCTGGCCATAGGTTTGCTTTTTTAACAAAGCAGCATTTTCAGGCAGCCCCTTAGGATCAAAGTATCCCGGGAACCGCCAGTCAAGCGGGGAATAATAAATTCCGACATGCAAACCAGCTTTGCGACATGCCTCGGCATATTCTTTGACAAAATCGCGATGTGCTGCCGTTTCCCAGCTGTTAAAATGATTGTAGCTGGCAGGACTGTTCCATAATGCAAAACCCTCATGATGCCTGGCCGTCAATACCATATACTTCATGCCGGCATCTTTTGCAACCTTCGCCCATGCATCAGCACTGAAGTGCCGGGGATTAAACTGATCCGCCAGTTTAGCGTATACATCCGCCGGGATTTTTTGATTAAACATGGTCCATTCGCCTGTCGCCGGAATAGCATAAAGGCCCCAGTGAATAAACATGCCGAACTTCTGGTCTTCCCACCACTGCATCTTTTCGGGGGGTAAATTTGATCCGGGCCCTCTAACACCCTCAGCTGCATTCTTCAGGCCGGTATAAACACCCGCTTTTTGCATCGATTTTTTTTCATCCTCTC
>JAICXZ010000544.1 GCA_025934475.1 Mucilaginibacter sp.
TAGCAATTGAACAGCTCGGTAAAAGCCATCCATTTACCATCGGGGCTAGGAACAAATTGAGTCGTGTATTTTGAGGTGTAAAGCGTGCGCTGATTAGCTCCCGTGGTGTCCATCACTTTAAAGGCCTTGTTTTCGCCTTCAGAGCTCTGGTAATATATTTTGGAGTCGTCGGTAGAGAATTGGGGGTAAATGCCATTGTCGATGATCATTTTAGGTTTGCTGCCCGTTGCCGACATAATGTAAATCCCGGGATCTTTTCCATAAGCGAAGCCAAGGTCCTCATTGCCCTCGCCTTTACGGAATACTATTTTATCGCCTTTGTTCGAAAATTTCGGTGAATAGTAAAATCCTTTATCTACAGTCAGTTTGGTAATCAAATGTGTGGTAAGGTCAATGCGATTGATCGAGCTTTTGAGTTCGTCCGTCCAATCTATGTACACCAGCGATTTACCATCAGGACTAAATTGAGGTTCATATTCGAGATCATTTAGTGTATCGATACGAACGGGTAAGCTATCAGGCAAAGCTTTGATATAGATATGTCCAGCCGCATTGAAAGCTACCTTTTTCCCATCGGGCGAAGTGGTTAGCTGTCGGATCATTTTTGCCTGGAACTCGTCCTGGTAAACCTTTTGGGGAAAATGCAAGGCATCCGTGATAGTCTGGTTTGAAATGACTTCGAACGGTATTTGTGCAGCATTGAGCGTAGTAATATCTAAATTCCAGATCTTGCCTTTTGCGTAAAATACCAGGTTTTTGCTATCCGGCGTCCACGCAAAATTTGGGTAAACGCCAAATATGGCCCAGGTTTCCTGCTGGTCCTTTGAAAGTTCATCATATACCGGCCATTCTTCACCCGTAGACAAGTTTTGCAGGTAAAGCACCGATTTGAGCCTAACCCGTTTTACAAAAGCCAGCAATTTGCCATCCGGAGATATTTGCGGCCGGCAAGCACCACCTGCACCGCCTGCAACTTCTTCCACTTTACCAGTCTCGCGGTTCATGCGTTTGATAGCATAGATGCCTTTATAGGGGTCCTTGTTATATTCAAAATTAGGGCCGGGGGTAACGTCTTCACTCCAGTATAAGTATTTACCATCGGGTGAGATGATCGGCTCGCCTGCATCCTGTTGGTCATCTTTGCGTTTGGTTAGTTGGATGCCTTCGCCGCCGTTAATGTTGTAGAGCCACATCTCACCAGCACCCAGTGAACGGGTCGCTGTAAAGTGTTTTCTCGCTACGATATATTGCCCATCCGGCGACCAGTATGGATTATTGAGTAACCTGAAGTTTTCTTTAGTGATAGGGTGTTTGTTGGTGCCGTCAGCATTCATCACCCAGATATTATCGCCGCCATCCCGGTCACTGGTGTAGGCAATCAGTTTACCATCGGGACTGAAACGGGGTTGTATATCCCACGATTTTCCGCTTGTAAGTGTAGTGGCCTTACCGCCCTTAATAGGTATGGTATAGATATCACCCAACAGATCGAAAACGATGTTCTGCCCATCGGGGCTTACATCCAAATTCATCCAGGTACCTTCATCGGTCGTTATAGAAACTTTTTTCGACGGACCGGGAGGATTATCCACGTTCCATTTTTGAGCAATTGCAAAATTAAAGGTTAAGGTAAGTACAAGTAAAGGCAGAAAATACTTCATATTCTTAAAATTAACGGGGCAAATTTAGAAATAATGAAGAATATCGGGTTTCGGATATTCAATTTCGGATTTACAGAGGTTGGCGTTTGATGTGGCGAACGCTATTGATGATAATATCGTCACCTTCGATCTCATATACCAGAATATATGGAAATCGCCCCGTTCTGATTCGCCGGTAATTTGGATTGATAAAGGAATATCTATGCGGATTGATCAGAAGTTTTTCATAACAAGCCTCTATTTCTTCCAGTAATTCGTACCCTAATCCGTCTTTTTGTTCTTCGTACCAATCAAAAGCTTCACGAATTTCTGAGATAGCCTCAACCTGAAGCGATATATTATAGGCCATTATATTGGCTTTTTCCGGGTGATCATTTCTTTCGCTTCCTGCCAGCCAAAGGTTTTACTTTCGCCCTTCAAACGTTTTTCTCTGCGCTCATCAAATAATTTGATGTCTTCATCGGTAAACACAAGATCTACGTCATTATCTTCATTGTATTCCTTTGCCAGGGCAAACATCAGCTTCAGAAGCTTTTCGTCCCCGTCGTCGACATATTGATGTAGCTTTTGGCGAATATCCAGCGTTTGCATAACTAACCCGTTTTAACAAATTTACACATAAATATCTGAGTTTGGCGCGAGCCTGGTGCCTCGATTTTATTTGGATAGATAAATACCAATTCGACATTCAAAAACCCGATATTCGAAACCTCAATGACGA
Source organism: Mucilaginibacter sp. (assembly GCA_025934475.1). Taxonomy (GTDB): domain Bacteria; phylum Bacteroidota; class Bacteroidia; order Sphingobacteriales; family Sphingobacteriaceae; genus Mucilaginibacter. The sequence goes on from JAICXZ010000544.1 coordinate 2,383, forward strand.
TCCACGAAACCTTAAAACAACACTGGGGATTTGATAGCTTCCGGCCTTTGCAGGAGGAGATCATCCAGTCTGTTTTATTGGGGCGGGACACGCTTGCGCTGTTGCCCACGGGTGGTGGTAAATCCGTTTGCTTCCAGGTGCCTGCTTTGACTAAAGAAGGGATTTGCATCGTGGTTTCGCCATTGATTGCGTTGATGAAAGACCAGGTAGAGCGGCTGAAATCAAAAGGTATAGAGGCAGTATCAATTGTAAGCGGCATGAGTAAGCGCGAGATAGATATAGCGCTGGATAATTGCATCTACGGCCAGGTTAAATTCCTGTATCTGTCACCAGAGCGGTTACTTTCTGAATTGGTATGCGAGCGGATCAAATACATGAATGTGAACCTGATCGCCGTTGATGAAGCGCATTGTATATCGCAGTGGGGCTATGATTTTCGGCCGCCATATCTGCATATTGCCGATCTGCGCGATCTGCACCCCGAAGTGCCAGTGTTAGCGCTTACGGCTACGGCAACTGCCGAAGTGAAGGAGGATATCCAGCAGAAACTAAGATTTGCCCAGTCCAACGTTTTTCAGCAAAGCTTCGAGCGGAAAAATATCAGCTATGTGGTGCAGAACGAGGAGAACAAGCTGCGCAAAATGCTCGACATTGCCCGCGGTGTAAAAGGCAGTGGTATCGTTTATGTACGCAGCAGGAAAGAAACGGCCGAGATTGCCAAGTTTTATGATGAACACGGTTTCAGCGCCGATTTCTACCACGCAGGCCTCACCATGGAGCAGCGCTCCAAACGGCAAGAAGACTGGCAGGCCAACCGTACCCGCATTATCGTAGCTACAAACGCTTTCGGTATGGGGATTGATAAACCGGATGTTCGTTTTGTAATTCATAAAGACATTCCCGAAACGCTTGAAGCTTACTACCAGGAAGCTGGTCGTGGTGGTCGGGATGAGCGTAAAGCCTATGCGGTTTTGCTCTACAATTACGCCGACCGGCTGAAAAACGAGAAGAAGTTCTTATCCAATTTCCCAACGGTTGACGAGATCAAACAAGTTTACCATTACCTGGGCAGCTATTTTCAATTGGCCTACGGAACAGGCGAGGGGGTAAGCTTTGACCTGGACCTCGGCGATTTTACTTCGCGCTATAAACTCGAACCAACCAAAA
>JAICXZ010000213.1 GCA_025934475.1 Mucilaginibacter sp.
AAAATTTTAAACAATTTTCAGCGCCTATAGCTCAGTCGGTTAGAGTAGAAGACTCATAATCTTTTGGTCCCTGGTTCGAGCCCAGGTGGGCGCACCGAGAAAAAAAGCCGTATCTTTACACAAGAAACGGCTTTTTTTTATGCATACGGGCACTTTTTGAAGTCATGCCCATCTCGAAATGACATTCGTTGTTTCGATCAGTTTTACAAGATTTTTTGTTGAATTAAGCGAAAGGGTGGTACAAATGTGGTACAAAAGTTTCGCTGCTAAAAAAATTGTAACATGGCGACAGTATGCTTAAAAATTTTACCTCACCATCTCAAGGCAGATGGTACTTACAATGTTAAAATCCGGATCATCCAAAAAAAGGTGAAACGGTATATCGACACGGAACATTTTGTCACACAAAAACAGTTGACAAAGAAACTAACACTTAAAGACCCTTTTCTAGAGCAACAACTTAATGCGCTGGTGATTAAATATCGGCAGGAGATCAGCAAGCTTGACGAAAAACTTGCGTTTATGGATGCTGATCAGCTTCGCGATCACCTGATAGGAAAAGACGAAGCCATCGACTTCATTAAATTCTGCGACGAGCATATCAGGAAATTGAAGAAAGAGGGCCGCGACGGCAGTGCATCCAACCAAGTTACGGTTCGTAATAGCCTGCTTGACTTTTTTAACAGAGATAATATCTCGATAATGGAAATCACTTCGGCTATGCTGACGCGTTATGAGCGTTACCTGACTTCAGAGCGTGAACTAAAACGGGTCAATCAATTGAGAAAGGAGGTGACAACTGTTAAAAAAGGTTTAAGCTCATCCGGGCTATATAATCACATGCGCGATCTGCGCACTTTGTTTAATGCAGCAAGGGCAAAATACAACGATGAAGAATTAGGTATTGTCAGAATCCCTCACTACCCGTTTAAAAAATATAAGATCGGATCGCTGCCAATAACCAGTAAACGAAATTTGGAAATCGGCGTAATTTTAAAACTCATAAACACAAAAACGGAACCCGGAAGCAGGGCGGAATTATCAAAAGAATTATTTTGGTTGTCTTTTATGCTTTGCGGAATGAATGCGGCGGATCTATATCAATGTAATGCTGATAACATCCGTAACGGTAGACTGGAATATAACCGATCCAAAACAAAGGGGCGTAGGAAAGATAAGGCGTTTATAAGTATCAAGATATTGGAAAAGGCGCAGCCTTTGCTAAACAAATACTTGGGCAAACTAAAAGAGCGCTACGGTACCGCTAATGGACTTGATACCGCTTTAAGCAAAGGCATGAAGGCGCTGTGTAAAGCAGCCGGACTTCATGGGATCACCTTTTATTGGGCGCGCCATTCCTTCGCTAGCATAGCAAGAAACGATTGCCGTTTTAGTAAAGATGATGTTGCGCTCGCTTTAAATCATGTTGATAATGGACACATTGTAACTGACATCTATATTGCAAAAGACTGGACGATCGTTGATGAAGTTCAATCCACGGTAATTGCCGCACTTTATTGTAAGCATAAAAAGCCGACACGATGCAAAAACGATGTCGTAAAAGCGGAAATCGAAAACAATGACTCCAACAATCATTGCATAATACGGCAGCTAAATCCAAGAGCCGTAAAAAGTAAGTGATTTAGATGCTTACAAGCTCATTAAATGCTTACTACCGGAACAACTCGGCCGCGCCGCGCCGCTCAAAAAAAGCGCTGTCATCTTTCAGACTGAGCATATCGGCTATCGCCTGCTTTTTATCGGCCGCACGCTTTTAATAGGCCTTGCAGATCTGGTAACCGGCCCAGTATCCCAGGGCAGCAAGCTTATCCGCCGTTTCCTGGTCCGAGTTACCGATCCAGTTCCGTGCACTGTTCAAATACATTTCTTTTTCAAAATCCAACCGTATCTGCTTGTCCCGACCCCTTGCCCAGGCATGCAGGCGTTCGTTCGAAGTCTTGCCGGAGATCAGTTCGCCGATAAAATCGGCCATACCCTCCTATAAGGCAGAGTGCAGCAGCATCGTATCCGTGCCCAAGGTGGTGCCTTCCATGTTTGTTGTTAGACTAAGTTAAAAAACTAAAGCCACTCGTCCTGGCTTGAATCTTAATCCGATTCAAATTCGGTGCGACAGCTTTTTGGGGTCAGATGCAAAATTTCGGCTAAAAGTTTTACATTACTATCCACTTATTAAGCGATATTGGCAAAAAAACGGTTGTCGTTTGTTAGATTGTGATTTTTTTATTTAATTTCCTTTATTTAGTATTACCAATATAAACCGATTTATTCTAAGGCCAAACTGATCCGGCGTATCTTGAGAGGTTTTACATCCCCTACAAGACGGGGTTGCTATCATCCAACTTAAGCGAGTTGGAGATTTGAACCATGAATATTGTCGGTTGCGTTTGGTAATTAACCAGTATGACCGATTATAATTCTTTAAGCGATTTGGTATTGACAGACTTACTTAAGTCAGGTGATCAATTTGCGTTTTCGGAGATATATGAACGCTATTTTGGTTTGCTCTATTTACATGCTTTTAATAAGTTAAGAGACAAGGAAGAGGCAAAAGATGTGGTCCAGGAACTCTTCGCATTTTTATGGTCCAAACATACAACTATTGAACTCAGAACGAATCTTTCCAATTATTTATATACCTCTATCCGCAACAGGATATTAAACCAAATCGCACATAAACAAGTTCATGAACGATATGTATTAAAATTGCCTGATTATTTTCCTTCTTCGGGCTTAACAGATCATTTGGTACGTGAGCATCAACTGGCGGCAATTATTGAAAAAGAAATAAATGCGTTGCCTCGTAAGATGCGAATGGTTTTCGAAATGAGCCGTAAACATAATATGACTCACAAAGAGATCGCTGAGCAACTTGATATCTCCGAACAATCGGTAAGAAGCCATGTGAAAAATGCGCTCAAGGTTCTAAGGGTGAAACTACAGATACTCGCTTACATAGCTTGCATTTTGTACTGCAAATAATTTTTTTTATTTTTTTTTACCCCCATACCCATCATGCTTATTGTCTATAACAAATAAGACAATATCTAAGCAATAGATGCACAAAATTAACATTGACGATTTATTAAATAAATATAGGGCCGGTACTTTAACCGAAGAGGAGTTCGCCTTATTAGAAGATTGGTATCTTCAATGGAAACCGGAAAACCAGCACTTGTCCCATAGTGAAATTGAGAAGGCAAAAGAAGAAGTTTGGCAATCTTTGAACATCCATCCGACAAGCGTTAAAATTGTCCGGTTGTGGCCACGTATCGCAGTTGCAGCTTCTATTATTTTATGTTTATCCGCTGGGGGGTATCTACTTCTGCGTACAAAACAACAGCACCAGCAAGTCGCTCAAAACACGTATAAAAATGATATCGCCCCTGGTGGCAATAAAGCTACCCTGACATTAAGTAATGGCTCAAAGGTTGATTTAAATGATCAAAAGAACGGAGTTATAAGCCAACAAGGTAATGCCAGAGTGGTAAAGCTATCTAACGGGCAGGTCGCCTATAACGAGGAAGGTAAAACCTTTGCATCGGCTGTGTATAATACTTTAAGTACTCCACGGGGAGGAAAATATGATCTTACTTTATCTGATGGGACCAGGGTTTGGCTCAATGCCGCATCTTCTATTACTTATCCAACGGTCTTTAACCGGAACGATCGTACCGTAAATATAACCGGCGAAGTTTATTTCGAAGTAGTTCACGACGCGAAAAAGAAATTCAGAGTTATCGCTGATGGGCAAGTGGTAGAGGATATAGGCACGCAATTCGATGTCAATGCCTATCATGATGAGCCTAATATTAAAACCACTCTAGTCGAGGGGAGCGTAAGAGTATCTTCCAAGTCAATCAGTAATATACTAAGACCGGGAGAACAATCAAGACTGATTGGTGAAAATTTTCAGGTCGAAAATGTTAACGTTGACGAGGCCATCGCATGGAAAAATGGAAAGTTCTATTTTGAGAATGCGAGTGTAGCAGAGGTAATGCGTCAATTATCGCGCTGGTATGATATAGAAATAAAATATGAACATCCTATATCTGACAGGCAATTTTCAGGTGCTATAACAAAGGATGTAAATATTTCGCAAATATTAGACCTTCTCAAATTTGAAGGTATATCCTGTAAAATTGAAAACAAAACCTTGATTATAACCGAATTAAAAACCAATTAATTATAAACTTAAATTAAACTCTTAGACTATGGAAAAATAGATACGATCAGACAATAACCAGGCTAACTAAAAAACGCACCTCGACTGCAATCGAGATGCGCGAAATATTGAGTTAGCCCCTGCCCCTATGGTTAGGGGCAAAAAATGCAAATATCAGTTTATCATTCTGCTAACCCAAACTCAACAAAAGTATGAAATTAAATGCTTTTTCCTTTGCCATGGATAAGCCGTGGCTTAAAAAATTCTTGTTGATTATGAAATTGAATGCACTCATAATCTTGTTGGCCATAATGCAATGCAGTGCAAAAAGCTTCAGTCAGAAAATCAGCCTGAATGAAGCTAATACGCCTCTTAAGAGGGTTTTACAAAAAATTACCCGACAGACGGGATATGTATTTTTTTATGATTCAAAAGACATAAAAAACAAAAATATAACCGTTCAAGTAAAAGATGCCTCATTGACCGATGCCCTTGAAAAATGTCTGCAAAATCAATCATTTTCTTATAAGATTCTCGGTAACATAATTGCTTTAAAACGGATTGAATATGCTCCGGACACAAAAATAACACCTTTGGTTATTAATGTTAAGGGAAGAGTTGTCGACGAAAAAGGTGCGCCATTATCGGGCGCAAACATCAAGGTCAAAGAAACCTCTCTCGCTACGGTAACAGCCAGCGATGGCACTTTTATGTTAAACAATGTGCCGGACGACGGATTTCTGATAATCTCATTTGTTGGTTATACCGCAAAGGAAATTTCAGTAAAAGAAAAACTTGACCGCATACAGCTATTCCCGTCGAGTTCAGATCTAAATCAAGTGGTTGTAGTTGGCTACGGCACCCAAAAAAAGGTTGATTTAACCGGATCCGTCGCGACAGTAAGTGGCGCTGTTTTGAATAATAGTGCAGCACCCAATGCTGGTAACCTTTTGGAAGGCCAGGTAGCTGGTTTGAATACTGTTCAATCAAGCGGCCAGCCAGGTAGGGATGCCCCAAACTTTCAGATTCGGGGTTTAGGTTCATTTGGTGCAGATCCTACTCCCCTCATTTTAGTTGACGGCGTAATCATAAACGATTTAAACCAAATTAATGGAAACGATATTGAAACTGTCTCTGTTTTGAAAGATGCTGCTTCGGCCGCAATTTATGGAAACAGGGCGGCAAATGGCGTTGTTTTAATTACTACCAAACGCGGAAAGGCTGGTGCTACAACTATAAATTATAGCAATAATTTTTCGTTAAACCAGCCGACGCGCCTACCTCAATTTATTACGAACTCAGTTGAATATATGACTGATTATAATTTGGGGCTTGAACACGTTGGCTTACCTGACATTTATACTCAAGCTCAGATAGACGCTTACAGGAATGCTCCAGCAAACAGTGCCCAATACCCAAACTTTAACTGGATGCAACATTATATCAATAATTCATTTTCGCAGGAGCACCATGTGAGTGTAAGCGGGGGCAACGATAATACCACGTTTAATGTCGCAGCAGGATATTTAAACCAAAATGGTGTTGTTAAGGGAACCTCTTCGGAACGATACAACTTATTGATGAGCCTGGATTCAAAAGTCAATAAAACATTTAAGGTGGGTGGAACAATATCTTTAAGTAAACAAGACATAACCGAGCCTGTCCAGGGGGACTGGCTTCTGATGGTATTGATTTATCAGGGAGCACCTAACTTTGCTCCATATTTACCTGATGGAAGCGGCAGACTGGCAAAAACCGATTACCTCAGTAATGCGTCAGGCCACAATCGCAGTCCGCAATATATGTTAAATAGCGGGAATACGATAACAAACAATTATGAAGGCCGGGCGCAAACATATTTAGAAGCTACAATTGCAAAAGGCTTGACCTGGTTGACTAAGGGCGCTTTTAATTACGATGATCAATTTGTTAATACACATCAATTCGAAATTCCGCAATATGCGTTTCAGCC
>JAICXZ010000263.1 GCA_025934475.1 Mucilaginibacter sp.
ATACAACTCGAAACCACCGTTGCCACCCTTAACGAAGTTGTGTTAGTAGGTACCCGTTCGGCGGGACGCGTCAAGCTGGAAACACCTGTTCCGGTTGACGTGGTAAACGTAGCCAAGGCCTCATCCAACACGGGCCGCCTCGACCTGACCGATATTCTTAATTACGCGGCTCCTTCCTTCAATTACAACAAACAATCCGGCTCAGACGGTGCCGACCATGTCGAATTGGGCACGTTGAGAGGTCTTGGTCCTGACCAAACACTGGTACTTATCGATGGCAAGCGCAGGCATTCTACCGCTTTTGTTTCGGTGTTCGGTACACGCGGTCGTGGTAACTCAGGTGTCGATCTAAGCTCTATCCCCGTATCCTCAATCGACAGGATCGAGATACTTCGCGACGGTGCTTCCGCACAATATGGCTCAGATGCCATCGCCGGTGTAATGAACATCGTCCTAAAAAAAACGACAGGCCAGCTTAACGTCAATGCCGGTTACTCAGGTTACTACGACCCAACCTTTAACAGCCGTAATGCTATTGCCATGGGTCAGTATCCACATGGCGGATCTATCGACGGTAATGCTGTTTCTATCGATGCAAACTATGGTGTGCGCATCGGTAACAACAATGGATTTATCAATTTTTCGGCTGACTATGAAGCCAACGGAAAAACCTACAGGCAAACACACGATACTGCCTATTCAAATCCCAAAGCGCTGCCTCTGAATAATGTAAGGCGTGCCAATGGCGATGGCTCGGCAAGCGGTCTCAATTTATTTTTTAATTCGGAGATACCGATTGCAGACACCAAAACCACTTTTTATAGTTTCGGTGGTTTCAGCTATAAGCTGTCGGATGACTATGCCTTTACACGTAATTTTTCGGGCTCCCCCAACCGTTTTCCAACGGATGCCGGAGGCAACCTGATCCCTGTTCCGGGTATTATTTTTAATACGCCCGGTGGTGACAGTTATTTCAACCCGATCATCGAGACGCATAACACCGACCTTTCCCTTGCAGTCGGCTTCAAAGGCACTACCAAAAGTGGCATCGACTGGGACGTGAGCAATACTTTGGGCAATAACACTTTCCACTTTTACGGCGACAAAACCTTTAATGCGTCGCTTGGAGCTACGCAAACCCATTTCTATGACGGCGGCCCGCAATTCCTTCAAAACAGTACGGATCTCGATTTTAGCAAACATTTCCCCAAGGTTATGGCCGGCCTGAACGTAGGCGCCGGGGCGGAATTCCGTTATGAGCATTACAGCATCGATGCGGGCGAACCCGGCTCGTACATGAATTACGACACCTTGAAAGCCACGGGTTCGCAGGGCTTCCCCGGCTATCAGCCGAGTGACGTTGTTTCGGCTAACCGCACCGTTGAAGGCGTCTACCTCGATCTGGAAGCCGACATAACCAACAAATGGCTGGTTGATTTTGCCAATCGCCTGGAACACTACAGTGATTTTGGCTATAACCTGAGCACCAAGTTTGCGACACGATATAAGGTATCTGACATCTTTACAGTCCGTGGTTCGCTAGGTACGGGTTATCGTGCACCATCACTGCAACAGATCAATTACAGTTCGTCCTATACTAACGTGCAGGGCGGCGTTATATCCGAAGTCAAGATTGCACCAAACTACAGCCCGATAACCAAAGCGGCGGGTATACCCACGCTTAAACAGGAAACATCCAATAACTACGGCCTAGGATTTACTTTGAGGCCAGTACCTGAACTGAGCCTGACGGCTGATGGGTACATTATCAAGGTAAAAGACCGGGTGGTTCTATCCGGACAATTCAGTGCAGATAACACCGATCTTGACCCCTCCTTTGTTGCTGCGTTAAACTCGTTGCATGTAACCCAGGCACAGTTTTTTGATAATGCCGCCAATACTACCAATAGAGGCCTCGATATAGTAGTTGAATACAACAAAACCATTGGCGACGACCGCTACCGGCTGCTATTCGCAGGCAACTTTCAGCACATGACCATCGATCAGATCAATTATCCGCCAAAGCTGAGTGCTACCGACGAATTGAGGCAGACCTTTTTGAGCGACCGCGAGCAAAAATTTATTCTTGCTTCTGCGCCTCCCGAAAAACTCACTTTGAATCCGGAATACGGACATAAGAAATTGACCTACGGCTTGCGCTTTACCTATTTCGGCAAAATCGACCTTGATGGCTATGGGGAAAATTTTGACGGCATTCATCCAGTGGTTCCGCTGGATGCTAGTCCAAGTACTCTAGTGCCTGACGAGTACCTCTACAGCGGCAAAGTGGTTAGCGATGCTTACATCGGCTTTAAAGCTAACAAGACCGTACATTTCTCGATCGGCTGCGACAATATTTTTAATGTGCATCCTGACTTAGGCGTAGTACAGGGAGCCAAAGCTAATTATGCGTTTAATAACGAAACCGGCGGTCCGTTTGACGCTGTACAAATGGGCAGCAACGGCCGCAGATTCTTTATAAGAGCAGGTTTTACCTTCTAAATCCTTTAAGCAATTATGGGAGCCGCTCTGCGATGCAGAGCGGCTTTTTTTATTTGGCAACTGAGGCAATGTGATATTCTTGGATCAGTGCAGGGTTTTCCGGTGTGAGCGTGAAACTTACTTTGATATTGGCCTGCTCACCCATTATAATAAAATATCCGCGCATTTGATTTTCCGGCACCATCTCTCCTACTGACTGTATTTTGCCGGCTTTGGCGAATGCTTCCTTTGCATCAGCTCTTAGCTTATCCGGGAAGTAGTCCATAAAAAAGTTCATGGCAAAAATGCCGCTTGCTTTAGCATTGTTCCAATCGGGGAGCACTTTCATTAATTGATTTTTGCGAAGTGTGAGTATATCCGATGATGGTAACTGACGGGGCTTGATACCTGATAATCTGATCAGCGTATCAGCAACCTGCAGATTTACGGTTCCCGTATTGGCATAAGTCAAATTAGCAAAGCACACTATACCAACGCCATATTCCTGGTAGATGGACCACTCGCTGCCAAAGCCAGGTAGGCCGCCGGTGTGGCCAACCGCCGTTATACCATCGGCATACTTGCGCCAGCGTAAACCGTAGCAGTAGGCTGATGCATAAGGATAGTACCGACCGCTCGCAGTATGGTAGTTGGCATTGAATCCATTGATATCCCATGGATACTGCATCTCGCGAACCGAGCTTCGTTTAATGGGCCCTTTTTCTGCATCGTCACGAGGCGGCCATGCTGAAAGATGGAAGGCCATGTATTTACTAAAGTCTTCAATTGTCGTAATCATGCCGCCCATGGCGCCATAGGATCCATCATGCAACATGGGTTGTTCCACCCATTTGCCATCCAGCCAGCGGTAGCCATGTGCCAGTATTTCTTTCGGCACCTTGCTGTATTCGTACCAGGTATGATTCATACCCAATGGCTTCAGGATATTTTGAGTGATGTATTGCTGGTAGCTTACACCAGTCACCTTTTTGATTATATAGCCCAGCGTAGCAAATCCCAGGTTGCTGTATTCGTACCCGATGCCGGGATCGTTAGAAAAAGAGATTTTTTTTTTGTACATATCGATCAATTGCTGATCGGTGTTGGCTAGCTGGCGGTCGCCCCATGGATTATCTTCAGGAAAGCCTGCGGTGTGAGTTAGTAGATTTCGTATGGTGATGGCCGGCGCGTCCTTTGTCAGCTTCTTCATATTTCGCGCTTCCGGAATATAGAGATAGATCGGGTCATCGAGCCGCAGTCTGCCTTCGTCACGAAGTTTCAAAATCGCCATCGCGGTAAAGCTTTTGCTCATGGACGCAATGCGAAAAGCTGAATTGGCATTGGCTTCGGTTTTATTAATCATCTCAGTATAACCAACACCACCTGCATGCACCAGCTTTCCATTTACCACAATGCCATAAACCAGACCGGGGAAATGATTCTGCTCAGCGTAGTCTTTATATATCTTGTCTATTGTCGCATAAGTCGATTCGATGTTTTGAAGCCTGTCCTGATCGGTAAAAACTGCGGGCTTATAGGACTGGGCTGTTACCAGTTGGCAGAGTGACGAGAAAAAGACAGCAGTAACTGTAATTCGTTTGAGAATCGAAGCCATAGTGTGAGGATAGTTAGTACATATTTACTAAAAACATCACAATTAATTGCAGTAAAGTTATTTTTCCAGAGGGAGCTCAAAGTAGAAGGTTGAACCCTTTCCCGGTTCGCTTTCTACACCAATTATACCACCGTGGGTATCTATTATTTGCGAGCAGATATACAGGCCCATGCCGAGACCATTGATCGAATATTTTTTATCCTCGGCACGATAAAAACGGTCGAATATTCTCTTTTTTTGATCTTTATCAAGCCCGATACCAAAATCGGTGATAGAAACCCGAACGCTATCGCCGCATTTTTTTGTTTCGACAATCACCCTCTTGTTGCCGCCTGAATATTTAACCGCGTTATTAATGATATTGGCCATAACCTGCTCAAGCCTTTCAGCGTTGGCATTGACCATATAGTCATCGTTGTTATGCAGCTCAAAACTAAATCCGCTATAAACCAGCTTTAAGCTTTCTATGCAACTGTCGATAAGTATCCTCAAATTAAGGCGGTCCATGGTATAGTCTAATCTTCCGGCATTGATCTTGCTCACATCCAGCAGATCATCGACCAGGTGCTGTAGCTTTTCAGCGACGACATTTGCCTTAGCCAGGTAAGTTAAGAACGCCGGTGGAAAATTATCTTTCACCTGTAGTTTCATTAATTGCAAATATCCCTTCAAACTGGTTAAGGGCGTTTTTAACTCGTGGCTCGCTACGCCTATAAATTCATCTTTACGCTCCAATTCGCGTTTCCGCTCATCAATATCTGTAGCGGTACCGATCCAGAAAACTATCTCACCATGTTCATTGCGCAAAGGCATTGATCGGTTCAAGTACCAGCGGTAAATGCCATCGGCTCCCCTTTGCCTGTTTTCAACCTCAAAAATATTACCCGACCGCAAAGAAGCTTTATATTTCGACATTGTTTCTTCCAGGTCGTCGGGATGCACTACCGCTTTCCAGCCCCAATCTTTGGTTTGTTCAAAAGTAAGGCCAGTATATTGATACCATCTTTGGTTATAGTAATTGATATTACCATCGGGAGTATTGGTCCACGTCATCTGCGTAATATTATCCGACAGTATTTTAAAATGCTCGCGGCTGATGGACAGATCCTCGGTCCGTTCCTTGACGGTTGCCTCCAATTGATCATTCAATTGTGTGGTGAATTCACGCGCCACCTCCAGCTGTTCATTCTGTGTCTTAAGCTGTTGCTGGATCTCTTTCTGCCGGGTGAGGTCGGTAATGATGAGGCTTAGAGCTGTTACGTCATCGTCAAGCTCAAGTACGTTGCATGAAAACAGGCAGGCGGTAGGCGTCCCGTCACTTTTTTTCAGGTTGAGTTCCGTTTTCACGTCAGCTATCCACCCGTCTGCCAGCAATCCCTTGTAGTCATCAAAACATTCTGTCTGGACAAAAGC
>JAICXZ010000537.1 GCA_025934475.1 Mucilaginibacter sp.
ACAGCACGTCCAGCCGCATCTCTTGCGCCTCGTCGCAAAGGAGCACCGGATGGAAGCCCAGCTGGGTGCACTGCGACAGCCAGCTCTGACGCAGCGCCTGGGTTCCGGCCCAGCGATTGTGCGGGTTGAGCTTGACGCGGAAGCGGTCGCCCAGCTCCCGGTAGAAGTCGGCCATGCCGGCTTGAGGACGGGACAGCACGCCTACGCCCAGCTCGCGCTGCGTCAGAAGGCGAGCCTCGGTGATGCGCAGGATCACCGACTTGCCCAGGCCGGGGTCGCCGGTGAGCGAGGCAAAGCCGCCTTCCCGGCTCATCTGGTCCACGCGCCACAGGAAGCTCTGGGTACGACTGGATTGGTACAAGGCTTCCACGGGAAGCTCGGGGCCAAAGGGGTTGTATTTGAGGCCGTATAGGTTCAAACATTTTCTATCGATGAAAGCATTGTAAATATATGGATACCAATGGCGCTTCCATGGATACCCGTTTTAATCTGGTTAAGGCCGCGCATTAAATTACTCAATTTAAAAAGAAAGAAAGGCGATCTTCCGGGGCTTTATACTTTCGTTGCAGGCTTCGCCATGTGTGCTCCAATCATTATTGCACAATCGTATCTCGAAACCGCATCCGGAAAATTAACGAAGCTTGACCATATCTCCCAACTTGAAAATCATGAACCGACAAAGTATTATTCCTTGACGAATTTTTATATCGACAAAGCAAATATTGGTGTTCAACCGGTTTTTGAGGTAAGCGGCAAACACAATTCGGATTTCAACATGAACCTCTTTGTTGTATTGCCCATTCTCAATTCTGCAGCGGACACTTCTTCATCAAACTGCATTGCATGGTATGGCATTAAGTATCATAAACAAATCAGTAACCATCTTGACGAGAAGGAAAAACAGGAACGTTTTCAAAAGTTTGCCAATGAAAGCCAGGCGGATTTTGATCACAGGAATGTAAATGAATTTGTGTATTTCGATAAAATAGGAAATACCGGCGATCACAAAGGCTATATCGCCGCTCTAAAAAACGATAAGAAGTATTCAGGCAGTTTAACCACCGTTTTTATACCGGTAAACGAGCCCTTCGAAGCAAGAAACGGCAACAAATTACCCTGGATATTTGGCGCATTTGCCATTGGCGCAATCATTTGGCTCGTTATGATCCTTATTCCAAAATTTGATGAAGAGGCCCTGAACAATTTCAATACCGGCTCCGTGAAAAAAGACACGACTGTGAAAGATGCTTTATCTTTTTTTCTGCCTAAAAAAGAATTTTATTTTACCCCCCTTATTATAGATCTCAATATTCTCGTCTTTATCATGATAGTTGTCTCAGGTCTTGGCTTCATGTCTTTTAAAGCCGATGATCTTTTGCTGTGGGGTGCGAATTTTAAACCAGTAACAACTAATGGCCAGTGGTGGCGATTGCTTACGAGCATTTTTCTTCATGGCGGTTTAATCCATTTGCTGGCAAATATGTATGCACTTGTATTTATAGGGATTTTCCTGGAGCCTCAATTGGGAAAAATGAAATACCTTCTTGTTTATCTGTTTACTGGAATCGCGGCCAGCCTTACAAGCTTGTGGTGGCATGATGCAACAGTAAGTGTGGGAGCTTCCGGTGCCATCTTTGGGCTTTATGGCGTATTCCTTGGTTTGCTTTTGACAAAATCTTTGCCTAAAACGATGACTAATAAAGCATTTCTGACAAGCATCCTGCTATTTGTCGGCTACAATTTATTAATGGGGCTTTCAGCCGGAATTGATAACGCAGCACACGTCGGCGGGCTTTTAAGTGGTCTTATTATTGGGCTTATATTATCTCAACAGGTAAAGCAGCAAAAACAAGAACAGGTCTTATTTGAACCGGTTGAAGCAAATGATCGGCAGCAATTGGAAGGATAGTCGGTTTCGATGTTTGGTGCTCAAATTAAGATCAGGAATGGCACACGGGAAGTTAAAGAGCAACCCTGCATATTATGGGAAAGATGAGTAAAAAGCCATCATCTGTTTTATTTCCTGTCAGTATAATGCTTTAGGTCCGATATGGTCTTAATATTCAATTGGTGAGCTTGTTCTTTTCTCATCATCAGGGCATACGCATTATTAAAACCAATAGGAGGAAGCCAGGCAAGATTATATTTTTCTGCAAATTCTTTTTTTACATACTGATAGACACTATCCCTGTTGCCCATCAGTTCGGCCACTTTCTTCTTTGAAGGCTTTAAAACCACGAGCAGGCCGGTTCCTGTATATTCCGGATAGAGATCAATTTGATTGTTGATCAATGCATCAAAACAAATCTTTGTGCCACCGAGGCCGGTTTTTGTTTCAGCGCGAAGACCGGTATAGCCTTCGATAAGCATTTTATACATATTGATCAAGATATACTGCTCACCAAAGATCTTGGAGCCCAAGCGTACGGTTCCTTTATTACCGTTTTGCGGAGGTCTGTATAAACCTTTCTCCATTAAAAAGTCTTTTGCTGTTTTTTCAGGCAGTTGTTTCAGATAATCCACACGATAGTTCAATTCAGTCATGATGCTATCATTGATCTTTCCGGCTAATAAATTAAGCGCAGGCGCTAATTCAGGATACTTTTCTAAAATTTCTTTTCGTAGCAACGGCGCTGCATAATAAGGGGGAAAAATGGCTTTATCATCCTTCAGCGTTATCAGCCCATACGCTTTCAACCTGCCATCCGTGCTGTATCCACTGATCACATCCAGCTTCTTTTCAAATTCGGCTTTATACATAACAGCATCACTGATCACCACATTCCTGATGTTCAAATGGTATTTTGATTTCAATCCCAGGTAGCCATCTTCTCTTCCCATAAATTCAGGTGTAAAGCCAGCCAGCAAGCTTTTATCTGTCGCTGAAAAAACATAAAAGGAAGAAAGTGCTATAAATATAACAGGCAAAACGACGACCAACCGATGCATCTTTCTTAGCTGCATCCTCTGTAATAAAGAAAGCAGGAAGTCGAATAAAATAGCCAGCAGCGCAGCCGGAATAGCGCCGGCTAAAATCATGTTGGTATTATTAAGTGCGATGCCGCCAAAAATAAATTCACCCAATCCGCCTGCAGCAATATAAGCAGCCAATGTGGCAACGCCGACATTGATCACGGTTGCCGTGCGTATTCCCGCTAATATAACCGGCATCGCTAAAGGCATTTGTACTTTTAAAAGGATTTGTGCATCAGTCATCCCCATTCCCTTTGCAGCATCCACTACTGCAGCATCCACTTCCTTAATGCCAGTATAGGTATTGCGGATAATCGGTAATAATGCGTATAAAAACAAAGCTGCAATAGCAGGCAAGGCACCAATTCCCAGCAATGGAATCATAAATCCCAAAAGCGCAATAGAAGGAATGGTTTGTAATATACCGGCAAACCCCAACACCGGAGCTGCAAATTTTTGTCTCCGCGCAATCATCACGCCCAGCGGAAGGCCTATCAAAACCGCAATCAGCAGGGCAGTAAAAGTAAGCCCGATATGAGTAATCGTTTGTTGCCAGAGCTTATCAGACTGCTGTGCCATAAACTGCCAAAGACTTTGCTGTTCTTCCATCAGTTTTGCCGTTTTTGTTTTTGAATA
>JAICXZ010000505.1 GCA_025934475.1 Mucilaginibacter sp.
CCGTATTGTGGTCCTTGCGGTACACTTCGATAAACTTGTCAATGGTGTCGGCCAGCACCTCGTCCATATCGATGGCTATGCGTAATTTTTGTTCCATATTTCAGATCGGTGACAAATTGACAATAATTTTTTATCTCAAATGCCGCGAGTTTTAAACATTTGGCTGATAAGTTCGCTTTTAAAATATGAACCATAAGCTCAGCTCACGCCCAAATTTATTAAAGCGCTGACCGTCTTTGTGAACAGTTAAAAAGATTTAGCTTTTTTAATTAATATTTCTATCTTTGCAGCCCCGCAGAAGGAGACTCCGGGGATAATGTTGAATACATAAAACTTTAAAATGGCAACTAAGATCAGACTGCAAAGACATGGTAAAAAAGGACGTCCTTTTTACTATATCGTAGTGGCAGACGCGCGTGCTCCAAGAGATGGCCGCTTCATTGAGCGTTTGGGCTCATATAACCCCAACACCAATCCTGCTACAATTGACATTAATTTTGACAAGGCCCTTGATTGGGTAAACAGCGGCGCACAGCCTACCGATACCTGCCGTGCGATCCTTTCGTACAAAGGTATTTTGTACAAAAAACATCTGGAAGGTGGCGTTAAAAAAGGCGCTTTCACCGAAGAGCAAGCTGAAGCAAAATTCATTGCATGGCTTGAACAAAAAGACGGCAAGATCAGCGGTAAGAAAGTAAACGTTGGCAAAGCAAAAGAAGACGCTAAAAAAGCTGCTTTGGTTGCTGAAGCTAAGAAGAAGGAAGAAAGAGCTGCTGCTATCGCTGCTAAAAACACTCCTCCGGCAGAAGAAGTTGCTGAAGAAGAAGCACCTGCTGAAGAAGCATCAGAAGCTCCTGAAGCATCAGCTGAAGAAAGTGCTGCTGAATAATCAGAAGCAAGAATAAATATTACAAAATAGCGAGCGGTTACGTTCGCTATTTTTGTTTGACCCCTCCTGACCTCCCCTGAGCTTAGGGAGGGGTAAAAACAAAGACAATGGCATTCGAGAAACATTTCCATATCGGTTCCTTTAGCAAGACCAAAGGTTTAAAAGGCGAATTGCAGGTCTATATCGACTTTGAGGATCTGGATTCCGTCAGGTTCAACGCCATATTTGTGGATATGGCCGGTAAGCTGGTGCCCTATTTTGTATCCTCAATCAAATACCAGAATAAGGGTGCTTATTTTATCCTGGAGGATGTGGATACAGTTGAAAAGGCCTCGAAGCTTCTCAAAAAAGATATCTACCTCCCCGAAAAACTCCGCCCCAAAAAGAAAAAAGAAGAGTTTACCCTAAACGATCTCAAAGGTTTCACCGCTGTCGACGAACAGGAAGGCGTGCTTGGCGAAATACTCGAAGTGCAGGAACTACCGCAGCAATATATCGCTACCGTAAACTATAAGGACACCGAAATACTTTTCCCGCTAAATGGCGCTACCATCAAAGGCATTGACGTGGAGGGTAGGGAAGTTTATTTGGATTTGCCAGAGGGCTTGCTGGATGTGTATTTATCGTAAAGTATAGTTCAAAAGACAAACTCACAAGTAATAAAAGTATAGCAAGAGAAATTGGAACCCTCATTTACCAATTGCTTAACTCTGAGAAGGCTTTTTTGCAATAAGCACAACTCCAACGATTATTGTAGGCAGCCATTAAAAGAAAGCGACCTCGCCAGGTTTACTTATGTCTGGGTCTAAATTTTTGCCTTGATAAGAAAACATGGACGTACCAAAAATAAACATCGCGATACCCACAATAACTATTATAAGGCCGTTTATCCGATTTGGTTTCATTGCAGTAAGGTTTGTATAAGATACAAACAAAAAGCTTCATTTCGATCCCTCATTATTTTCTTTCAACGGTTTAGTGTTCCCAGCTATTTTATTATTTGTTGCAAGATGCTGTCAAGTCAACTTTTTCTCGCATCGCATAGTCAACCTTTCTTGTTAACCGCAAGTTGTCTTTTTACAATCTGCTTTTTTGTCTTCATGGCTAGAATGTAAAATAAACTTGACTTTAATTAAAATATATTTTACATTTGATCAAGTAAAATTGACAAATCATGAAAACCCGCTTTCTTTTTCCTTATTGGTTTCGATACCTGGGACTGGCCTGTTTCCTGGTACACATACCGGTTATGCTATTTTTTAGCCAATATCATGATATGGATAACCCGCAGCCCGGTTTGTTCACCAATTCGCATATCTTTTTCATTTTTACCACGTTGATGGTGACGGTGGGCCTGTTCCTGTTTGCTTTTTCAAAAGAGAAGGTAGAGGATGAGCAGATCATGCAATTGCGCCGGGATTCACTGCAGTGGGCCGTATATTTTAACTATGTGATATTGATCGGTGTGCTGATATTCACAGAGCACATGGAGATACGCCACATTCTGCTGCTTAATATGTGGACGCTGCTGCTGTTTTTTATCCTGCGTTTTCAATGGGTTATTTTTAAGATGAACTGGTCGGCAAGGAAGGGGGATTGAGATGAAAAATAACATACGCGTGGAACGCGCCATCAAAAACATCACCCAGGCCGAACTAGCCGAGCAGGTGCAGGTATCGCGCCAGACCATCAATACCATCGAAAGCAACAAGTACGTGCCATCGACCATTTTAGCATTGAAAATTGGCCGTGTTTTTGGCAAACCGGTCGAGGATATTTTTGTATTAGAAGAAGGAGATTGAACAGTGGGGGCGCGTGGCGGCGGGCGCATGGCGTTAAAGGCATGCAAGTCCGAAAAGAATTCATTCACGCCAACCGCCTCGCGCCACTCACTCCCCAATAAATAAATTCACTATGACGACAAACCTCGGCCCTACGTTGGGCAACGGCAAGATATGTTACGTAGAAATACCGGCGCTCGATATTGAAAGATCGTCGAAATTTTATCACCACGTTTTTGGCTGGAAGCTGCGTACCCGCGGCGATGGGGCCATCGCCTTCGATGATGGTATCAATGAAGTAAGTGGTACCTGGGTACTGGGACGCAAATCCCATACGGAGCAGGGCCTGATACTTTCCATCATGGTCGACAGCGTGGCCGAAACCACGACCCGGATCGTAGCCCAAAAGTGCAAAATGGTTAAGGACCGTTCGACAGAAACCGAGGTGATCGCCTGGTTCAGCGACCCAGCTGGCAATATCATCGGCCTTTACCAGCATCCCGGCGGCGGAGACGGTAAGATATGTTATTTAGAAATCCCCACAGATGACACCAGCAGATCAGCGCGCTTTTACAAAGCGGTGTTCAACTGGCCAGTCCGCGAGGATAATAACGGTAACGCTGCATTTGACGATGGCGTCGGCGTTGTGAGCGGCATGTGGGAAACGGGCTTTACACCCTCGATCGAGCCAGGCTTAATGATCTATGTGATGATGGACGATGTGGCAGCAACCACCGAAACGATCAAAGCCGCCGGTGGCCAAATCGTGCAGCCCATTGGTGCCGATGCACCCGAGATCACCGCAAGATTTGCGGATCCATTCGGAAATGTACTGGGATTGTATCAACCACCGAAAAGAGCTTAAAGCGGAAAGACCAAAGCAGAAAGCTTAATTGCTGCAAATTAAATTCTTTCGGACTTATACGGACTTCCGGACAAAAGCTTTTAGCTTTCTGCTTTAAGCTTTCCGCGCCAAAGAAACTATCTTTGCCGGATGCGATTCGACATCATCACCGTATTGCCCGGCCTGCTCGAAAGTCCGTTTGCGCATTCCATTTTACAACGCGCCCAGAAGAAAGGTCTTTCGGAAATCGTGGTACACAACCTGCGCGACTATGC
>JAICXZ010000032.1 GCA_025934475.1 Mucilaginibacter sp.
GCTGAACTTAGTTTCGAGGATTTTCAGAAGATAGTTATTAACGACTATCGCATCGGTTACGAGAGCCGCCAGGCCAGTTTGCTTGGCCGCCGTGAAGTACTGACCGGTAAGGCGAAATTCGGGATCTTTGGCGACGGTAAAGAGGTGGCGCAACTGGCTATGGCTAAGGCATTTCGCCCGGGAGACTGGCGCGCAGGGTACTACCGCGACCAGACCTTCATGTTCGCAACCGGCATGAGCAACCTTAAAGAATTCTTTGCTCAACTATACGCTCTACCTGATATTGAAAAAGATCCGGCGTCAGCAGGCAGGCAGATGAACTGCCATTTTGCGACCCGTTTTGTTCACGCCGATGGCACCTGGACCAACCAGGCCGAAACGCTGAACTGCGCGGCCGACATCTCGACCACCGGCGGCCACATGCCGCGCCTGCTTGGGTTAGCGTATGCCTCCAAGTTGTATCGCGATAATAAGGAACTGGAAGATCAAAAGCAGTTCTCAACCGGCGGCAACGAAGTTGCATTTGGTACGATAGGTAATGGCGCCACATCCGAGGGGCTTTTCTTCGAAGCATTTAACGCCGCAGGCGTATTGCAGGTACCGATGGCCATCTCTATTTGGGATGATGCCTACGCCATTTCTGTACCGGCTAAATTGCAAACTACAAAAGAAGATATTTCCGAAATTCTGAAAGGCTTCCAGCGCGAAGACGGAACCAACGGCTATGAAATATTTAAGGTACGAGGCTGGGATTATGTAGCCCTTTGCGAAACTTATGAACGGGCCGTTGAACTGTGCCGTGCAGAACACGTACCGGTATTGATCCACGTTACCGAAATGACTCAGCCACAGGGGCATTCCACCTCTGGTTCGCATGAGCGCTATAAATCAAAAGAACGGCTTGACTGGGAAAACGAGCACGATTGCTTGCTCCAGATGCGCAAATGGATGATCGAATCCGCGATTTCGACGGATGAGGAATTGGATGCGCTGGAGGCCACGGCCAAAAAATATGTTCGTGAGTGTCAGAAAGAGGCATGGAACGGGTTGTTGTCAGAGATTACGGTAGAGCTTAACCAGGTTGCCGGCTTAATAGATGAACTGGCTAACGAAAGCGAATCAGCAGATGCTTTGAAAGTAGCGGTTGCTGAGCTAAAGGCTTGCATTGACCCGGGTAGGAGAGATGTTATTGCTGCCGGACGTAAGGCCTTACGATTGACTGTAAAAGAAAGACTTTATGGACGCCAGGCGCTGATCAACTGGCTGAAACTGGAAGAAGAAAAGAACGGCGAACGTTTTAACTCAAAATTGTTCACCGGAACGATGCAATCGCCGCTAAATGTTCCGGCGGTGCATGCGCAATATGAACCTGATGCGAAAATGCTCGACGGCCGGGAAGTACTGAATGCCTGCTTTGACGCCAATTTTGAACGCGACAAAACCATAGTGGCGTTTGGTGAAGATGTAGGCGCCATAGGCGACGTAAACCAGGGCTTTGCCGGGCTGCAGAATAAATATTCTGATCTGCGTATATCCGACACCGGTATCCGCGAAGCTACCATCGTAGGTCAAGGTATGGGCCTCGCGATGAGAGGACTGAGACCAATAGCCGAAATACAATACCTGGATTACCTATTATATGCTATTACTGTGTTAAGCGATGACCTCGCCAGCCTAAGCTACCGTACTCGTGGCGGACAAAAGGCGCCGGTAATAGTGCGTACGCGTGGGCATAGGCTTGAAGGGATATGGCATTCAGGATCACCGCTGGGTACGATACTGAACTCGATGAGGGGCATGCATATCTGCGTTCCACGTAACATGACCCAAGCCGCCGGAATGTATAATACGCTGCTGCGTGGGGATGAACCCGCATTGGTGATCGAATCGCTCAACGGCTATCGTTTGAAAGAAAAACTGCCAGGTAACGTTGGAGAATTCACAGTTCCTCTTGGTCATGCAGAGATATTGAAGGAGGGAAGCGATGTTACCGTGGTGTCTTATGGATCTACTTTACGAATCGTACAGGAAGCTGCTGAAGAACTCGAAAAGATGGGCATCCATATCGAAATTATCGATCCGCAAACATTATATCCTTTTGATATTCAGCAAATTTGTGCCGATAGCTTAAAGAAAACCAATAAGTTGCTGGTGGTTGATGAGGATATGCCGGGTGGTGGTTCCGCCTATATCCTTCAAAAGATACTCGAGGAACAAAAGGGCTATTATTACCTGGATGCACAGCCTCGTACTTTGCCTGCCAAAGAGCATCGTCCACCATACGGTACCGATGGCGATTACTTCAGCAAACCGTCAGAGGATGATGTGATAGAGGCAGTGTATAGTATTATGCATGAGGCTAACCCGGGTAAGTTTCCGGAACTTTATTAACGAATGAGCGAGCGGTGAATGGTCAATAGTGAATTGTTGATTTTTCAATATGAGATCGCGTTGCTTTATCCCGTCGTTGCTTTCCGCAAAATGCTTTGCGCAATATCCATTTGAGAAACTCCTCGTAAGGAGGGTGTATTCTGTGGGGTATTCAATTGCTGTATAAAGGAACTTTCAAACCCATCAATAAAATTTCCAAAAAAGGATTGAATAAGCTTTCGCTAAAATTACCTGAATTTTACACCAGCAATTGAAATCCGGTTTAACTTATTCCTAATTTCGCGGCTTCTAAAAAAGCAGTTCGCTCTATGGACAACATTTTCGCAACCATCTCCAATATTATTAAAAGTCGCCGCAGTATTAAACCGGTCATGATGAATGGCAAAAAGGTGCCGGATTACCAGGTACAATCTTTGTTGGAATTGGCCGATTGGGCGCCAACCCACGCCTACACGGAGCCATGGCGTTTCAGAGTATATTCTAATCCAGCTGATTTTTGCAATCAGCACGCCGAACTGTATAAGCAAAATACTGAACCGGCCAATTTTGTAGAGGCGGTTTATAATAATCTGTTCCACCAGGGTGATATGGCTTCGCACGTAATCATCACAACTATGCAGCGTAGCGAGCTTGGCAAAATACCAGTAAGCGAAGAGATGGAGGCGGTGGCATGCGCTATCCAAAATATATTGCTTTCTGCAACAGCCCTGGGAATTGCTTCATTCTGGAGCACTGGCGGCATGGCGCTAAAACCAGCCATGAAAGATTTTCTTCAACTCGGGACCGACGATCATGTAGTTGGCGTAGTTTATCTTGGCTATGTGGATGAGGCACCTGCCGGCAAGAGAACCATTCCGCTCGAAAAAAAGATCACCTGGCTATAATAAATGGCCTAACCTGTACGTCTTTGTTTGCGTATAAGATCAAGAAAGACAGCTCGAATTTAATTTTATTGTAAATTAATTAACAAAAAGTTAATTAATCGATCGATAAATATTTTGATTTATGGGTAATTTGTTTACTTTTGTTAATAACAATTGTTAACATCCTGGTCCCCTAGAGCTTGTCCCCTAATTAATTGATTAAACGTAAAGCAAAGAGACGGAAAGATGAAGAGAAATTTCTTGTGGGTAACTTGTATCCTTTTATTGTTAACAATTACTTTTAGCAGCTGGAAAGCTGAATCTACTAAAAGAATCCATCACAAAGCACATACTGTAAAGCTTCACAAAGGAGCTTCTTCAAAAGAGCTTTTTTCAGACTATATCGAAGATATTTATAATACCGCAGAACTACACGCGGCGGGGCTAGATTATTCAGTGTTTCAAAAAGCGGTTGTCGGTTATTTCAACCTGAAAGCAGCGAGTATGGTACCGCAAACAAGTTCGGTGATCACCATTGTCGACCTGGCAAAATCAAGCATGACCAAGCGCATGTGGATCGTTGACCTGATGGACAAAAATCTTCTGCTGCACACCCTTGCGGCTCACGGCAGCGGCAGCGGCGGCGATGTGCCAACCTATTTTTCTAACTCTACTGATTCGCATGCCAGCAGCCTTGGTTTTTATGTGACCAATGGCGTTTATTACGGAAAGCATGGCCAGTCGCTGAAATTAGATGGCGTAGATGCGGGATTTAACGATAATGCCCGTTCACGCGGTATTGTGGTTCATGGTGCGCCCTATGTTTCGCAGGGCTCTATTGATCAGCTTGGCCGCCTTGGCCGCAGTGAAGGCTGCCCGGCAGTACCTGGCAAAATGATCAAAAAGGTGATCAATACTATTAAAGG
The DNA here is from genome assembly GCA_025934475.1 of Mucilaginibacter sp. Lineage (GTDB taxonomy): Bacteria > Bacteroidota > Bacteroidia > Sphingobacteriales > Sphingobacteriaceae > Mucilaginibacter. Next base: position 4,181 of record JAICXZ010000032.1, read on the forward strand.
TAAAACCGTGCTGTTCATTAACGGCAACGATTATACTTACACCTCGAAATACCTTGATCAGGACGCTGCAGCTAACTACGTTTACCCGGTAAGCCAGGGCAGCCAGACGGTTAACGCAAGTCTTTAATTTTCTGCAGGGAGAAACTTTTTCATGTAGTCGTACAATACGATGTCGAGGCCATATACATCGCCTCTGAATTGTAATTGTCCGTCTGCATCCACCCAGCAAGTATTGTAAGTAATATAAACCGGCACACGTGGGCGTAGACTGATGTCTTCAGATTCCGGATCATCTTCCTGCATATCTTTAGAGATCAGATTATATTTTACAGTATCGCGGAAAAGGGTGTGGGCCAGGTCAAGCGGTTTTTCCAGTCGAACGCAGCCGTGGCTCACAGCCCGTACCCTGTAAGAAAATGCTTCCTTGGCTGGTGTATCGTGCAGGTAAACATTGCTTTTATTTTCGAACAGGAATTTGATCTTGCCTAATGAATTGTCTTCTCCGGGCTGTTGCTTGAACTCGTAAGGACAATTCTCTTTGGTTACTTTCGACCAATCGATTGTTTCAGGATCCTCAATTTGTTTACCAGTCCGCTCATCATAAACGTTGATGTTCTTGTTCGACAAGTAATAAGGGTCTTTAGCCTCTTCTACAATAATTTCCTTAGTAGCAATGCTATGTGGTATGTTCCATATCGGGTTCACTTGTACGCTGTGGATCACGCTGTTTAACAGAGGCGTTTCATGCGGGAATGGATTGTCCACCTTGCAAGTATCGTTGTAATTCTCGAGCGAATTGAGGTATTTTTTATTGCGTCCCTCGCCAACACAAACCTTCATGCCCAATACCGATTTGCCGCTGTCGATCACGTCCAGGTGGAAGTCGGGAATATTCACATACACATAGCGATTTTCGGTCGGCTTGTTTTTCCAGCGAAGGCGCTCCATATTAACCAGCAATATGCGCCTGGTTTCTTCTTTCGATAATTTGGGTGCCGTATATCCATCTAAATAGGCCTTCTGTAAAGCAAGATATGCCGGAGCCTTCGGCTGAATACTGTCCAGATAAGCATTCATGTCTTCTACATTGAAGACCCGTTCCATGGACGCGCTATCAGGCCTTTGAGTTTTAATATAATATCGTGCATATATCCTGCGTGGAGGCACCAGGCCAAATTGCAAATCGCTCGAGTAATTGATCAGCGAATTAGCCACCAGCATTTCCAGTTTAGCCATATCATGATAAGCCTCCTCCTTGGTTTGGATGCCTTTGCTGGTTGTGAATTTTTCGGCCAGCGCCTTAATTTCATCTGGCTGAAATATTTTAGGATTTAAGCCATGTTCGCCGGCCTTATTGAACCATCGGAGCATGGTGTTTATATCCCCGTCAAACAGGTGATAGAGCACAAATGTTGGCTCGTAGTCATTATCACTGTAATATTTGGTGATAAAATCGGGGTTGTTCAGATAATCCCGGTTGGCTTTGAGTGTTTTTTTGAAAACGACGGTGAATTCGTCCTGATCGACATTCTTAAATACCGGGTTATGTGTACGTTTGAATAGGATTTGCCCCATTTCCGAGCGTTTCTTTTTACATCCCTGCGCTATAATTAACAGGGAGATAAACAGAAATAGGAAAATTGATGGGCTGAATCGTCTTCGGTAAAGGGAAATATTCATATAATTATTCGTCAATATACTACTTTGACGCAATCTTTGTACCAGTTAATATAAATTTAATTTGTAATAAATTAGCTAAACAAAGCGTCGTAAGGCGGCGCGAAAATACATAAGCATTTTGGAAACAGAGAAAAAAAGAGAGGTTTGGCTGCGTGGTCCTGTTGAAGGCATTCCGCCTTTGCTGCAGCCCCTGGCACACACGTTATTACAAGCAAGGGAAGAAATTAATGCCATGATGGTTGGCTTCCCCGAGATATTTCTATGGGTCAAACCAGCAGAAAGAGCGTGCCCCGCATTTCACCTGCAGCATCTGACAGGTATACTGGACAGGTTGTTTACTTATGCACGCGGCGAGGTGTTAAGCGCAGCCCAAATGGAATATCTTTCGTGTGAAGGAAATGAAATGGCTACTTCAACGGGCATGCAGGAAATGCTCGATACGTTCAGTAAACAGGTGGATAAGGCATTGGCGCAACTGAGCGTCACCGACGAAACTACTTTAACCGAGGTGAGAGGCGTAGGCCGCGCACAAGTGCCATCTACCGTTATCGGTTTGTTAACGCACGCTTGTGAGCATACCATGCGCCATACCGGGCAGCTTTTGGTTACAACGAGCGTATTGCGAAATTGAAATTTCGGAATTGCTACGAAGAATAGTTTAGCCCAGAATAGCCAGCACGTCCTTTAGATGTCTCGACTTATGAGTTGTGGGAGCGTCTGGATATGTGTCCTTTGGATCGAATAAAAATGTATCAATATCTAGACTCAACGCGGCTTTAATTTCCGAATCAGGATCATCGCCAATAACGAACAGCTCCTCAGGTTGATAGTCATAACGAGCCATTATATCCGCCATCACGTCCTTTTTCGTCTGCTTACTCAGGTCAGGATCTACGATGATGATCTCTTTGAAATCTCCTTTGATGCCGAGACGTTCAATTTTGCTGTTCTGGAGTTTAGGGAAGCCCGTGGTAACAAGAAACTTGTCTAACGGAATATCCTTCAGGTGATGATAATCCTCAAAAGGCTGCATCGGCAAATCGTAGGTCATATTGCGGAGCTCGTCCAGCATTTGTTCGGCAATGGCCTCATCTAGTTCATATTTATCAACGATATACTGAAATGGCCTCCGGGTCATTTCTTCTTTGATCCTTTCTACCGTATCCGGGTGAAGGTTATTGATGGTAGCAGCATTTTGGTCCAGCACGCCAAAAAGTTGCGCAAATAAGTTGTCAGCTATGGAATTTACCGGGTAAATAGTGTTGTCGAGATCAAAAATAATGGCTTTTTTCATCAGAATACAGTTTCTTCTATTGCTACGATGGTTTTTCTTTTAGCGATGGAATTGTATAGCAGCCTGAATCCAACAGCGGCTATAAGGCTAACAATACCAACCGAAAACCAAAGCGGGTTATAGCCCCAATGTGCTGCAATGACGCCGCCGGTTACCGGGCCAAATATTTGTGCTATCGACCAGGCAATGGTGTAAAGGGCCGCATATTCGCCCCGGTTGTTTTCGTTGGTTCGGCTTATCCAAAATGAGTTCATGAAAGGCATGGCCATAATCTCACCAATGGTTACGAATATAACTACAATGAAGGACGCATAATAAGCCGCCGGCAAAAAATTGAGCAGCACAAAGCCGGCCCCAACCAGAACGACCCCAATACTGATGTATTGTAGCGGGTGGCGCTTGCCTTCAAGATTGTGAATGATAATCATTTCGAAACATACAATAAGCAGGCCGTTTACGCCCATAAGCATGCCGATAAACTGCTCACTAAAATGCCATTGTGTTTTATAAAACAGCGACTGCATGCTAAATAATTGGAAAAAGCAGCTTGCAAACAGAATCGCCAGGGCAATAAAAGTAAGGTAGATGCCATCCTTATATGCCGATTCGCGAACAGCATGCGCTACTTTCTTAACCGGGTTTCCAACCTTGGAATATGGGATCAGCTTCAAAAGCAGTAATGCCGCTAATATGTTGGTGCTACCGTCAACCCAAAACAGCAAATGATAATTGATGGCAGCCAGTGTTCCGCCCAATAGTCCGCCAAAGGCCCAGCCGAGATTTACGGCAAGTCGGTTAAGCGAATAGGAGCGGGTCTTGTTCTCATCGTTGCTGTAGAAAGCAATCGCCGTCGAGTTTGCGGGCCTGAATGATTCGTTACAAAAGCTTTGTATAAAAGAAACAATACCCAACGACAGAAATGAGGTTTGCAAGCCCAGTAAAAAGAACAACAGTCCACCGACAAGCAACGCTCCGAACTGCATAAAATAAAATCCGTACCTGTCAGTAATTCTTCCACCGGTAAAAGCCCCTGCTATTGAACCCGCGCCAAATATCCCCATGATGTAGCCCGCTTGCTCTACCGAAAAGTGAAGCTCCTTATTGCAGTAAATGGACATGAAAGGTATAACCATAGTGCCGCTACGGTTGATGAACATCACCAGGCACAGATACCAGCTATTTCGCGAAAGGCCACTGTATGCTTTTTTATATAATTGGATAGGAGCAGAAAGCATCTACCAAATTTAGCGAAAAGGAGAAAGCTTAAAGCAGAAAGCCTTTGCCGAGTTTTGTCATGTGACATTGCGCTTACAGAGAATTTCCCTCAAAGGGAATAAAAGCTTTCAGTTTTTAATGTTCGATTTGGGACTCAATTCATTCAATAGGTGATCAAAGTCCTTTGCCCCTATTTTACCGGTTTTGACATCATTTAATTCGTCGACAGCATTCTTTAACTCTTTCACCAAAGGTTTTTGCGCGTCAACCTTTTTTACAGCGACGCCCAATTCTTTCAACAGAAGGCGCACTGCTTTTTCCTTTTCTTCAGGTACCGTTATTTGCAAAACAGTCATTTTTATTTCCCTTTACACAAATATAATCAAAAGGGAGGTAACAAAGACTTTCGCCTTTAACCTTTCACCTCAAGAATAGCATTCCTATTCCTCAACCAATGATCAGCAATAACTAACGCGGCCATTGCCTCGACAATAACCACCGCACGGGGGACTACACAAGGATCATGACGACCCTTGCCTGAGATTTCTGCCTCGTTGCCATGACTGTCTATTGTTGGCTGAGCCTGCATAATCGTAGCAACAGGTTTAAATGCGACCTTGAACTCAATAGGCATACCATTGCTGATACCGCCCTGGATACCGCCCGAGAAATTGGTGCGGGTTTTAATATCGCCGGGAGTGCCGGGTATGAAAATATCATTATGCTCAGAACCATGCATCTCGCTTCCTTCGAAACCTGATCCGTATTCAAAGCCATGTACCGCATTGATACTCAGCATCGCTTTCCCGAGGTCGGCATGAAGCTTGTCGAACACCGGCTCGCCTAAACCAACAGGGCAGTTTTGAACGTAGCAGGTGATCTTACCGCCAACGGTATCGCCACTTTTGCGAACACCGTCGATATAAGTAATCATCTCTTCCGCAGTCGCCGGGTCGGCACAGCGGACAATGTTTTTTTCACGCTCTTCGATGAACTCCTCTGCACTTTTGATCTCCACATTGGGCGCATTGATCTTGCCTACACTACTTACGTGCGCGACAATTTCGATCCCCTGTGTCTTTAATAAAAGCTTAGCCAAAGCGCCGGCAGCCACACGCGCAGCAGTTTCACGAGCTGATGAACGGCCGCCGCCGCGGTGATCGCGGATGCCGTATTTGGTTAAATAGGTGTAATCGGCATGAGAGGGGCGGAATACATCCACATTGTGCGAATAATCTTTAGAGCGCTGATCCTCATTGGGAATGATCATCGCAATCGGTGTTCCGGTGGTTTGGCCTTCGAATACGCCCGAAAGTATTTGTACTGTATCGCTTTCTTTACGCTGCGTGGTGATCTTGGATTGACCCGGACGACGTTTGTCCAACTCAGATTGAATGTATTCCAGGTCGACAGGTAATTGAGCCGGGCAGCCATCTATGATGACGCCAATTGCCTCACCGTGTGATTCGCCGAAAGTGGTTATCCTGAATAATTGCCCGAATGTATTGCCTGCCATGTTTTTTTAGATTTGCAGATTTGCCGAAGTGCAAATGTGCAGATTAATGTTTTTATTAGTTAAGTGTGGAAGATGTCATCCTGAGCTTGTAGAAGGGTGGCAGGGAGGGCCTTTGCGCACCATGCTTCGACAAGCTTAGCATGACATCCGTTTTTATTTCGAATCTATCGTACTAAATCCTACTTTTTTGAGGTCTTCCCAAAACGCCGGGTACGATTTCTCTACCACCATATAGTCCTCAAACTCTACCTCCGGAACTACCAAAGCCAGCGGTGCAAAGGCCATGGCCATGCGGTGATCATCGTAGGTATTAATGTAGACTTTCTCCGCGATATGTTTTTCGCTGCAATCCAGTTTGTAAACCTGTCCTTTTTCGATCAGTTTTACACCGATTTTCGCTAACTCATTCTGCAAGGCTTTAACGCGATCGGTTTCTTTGATCTTCAATGTTTCCAGGCCTGTAAAGGTAGCTTCATGTCCCAACGCTGCACACGCCACGATCACGGTTTGAGCCAGGTCCGGGCATGATTTCATATCGAATATCTTGCGCTCCAAAAGCTTTGGTTCTTTTTTCAGATGAACGCCACCATCTTTAAACTGCGAGGTGATCCCAAAATTCGCCATAATCTCTGTAATAACACTGTCGCCCTGCAAGCTGTAAGCAGTTAATCCGGGAAGGAACAGTTCAGCTTCATCGGCCAAAGCGGCAATAGCATACCAGTATGATGCTGCGCTCCAATCGGGTTCGACGTAAAGCGAGATTTCTTTAAAATCCTGCTTTGCGATATGGATATTATTGCCTTCCCATTGATGCTGAATGCCGGCGTGGTCAAGCATCGCCAAAGTCATCTCAACATATGGCCTAGAGGTTAGCTCGCCCTCAATTTGCAAAGTCAGCCCTTGTGGTAATTGTGAAGCAATGAGTAACAAAGCAGTAATGTACTGACTGCTGATATCGCCCTTAATGCTGATGATGTTTTTCTGCTGCTCAAAACCGCCTTTGATACGGAGAGGAGGGAAACCCTCATTTTCGTCATAGCTGATATTCGCGCCGATCCCGCGCAGGGCGTCTACCAAAATACCAATAGGGCGTTGTTTCATCCGCTCGCTACCTGTCAGGACAACTTCTTCGTCTTGTAGCGTGAAGTAAGATGTCAGAAAGCGCATGGCAGTACCAGCCGGGCCTATATTTATAAGTCTTAAGTCTTGAGTCTTTAGCCCTGAGTCAGATTTTTGACTTTCGACTTCAGACTTTGGACTTAGGACTTCAAAAAGGGTAACCGTATCAGCAGCATCAGATATATTTTCAACCTTCACGGTTCCCTTACTCAAAGCCCCAATAATAAGTGCGCGATTGCACTCACTTTTAGAGCCAGTGAGTTGGATAGTACCTCTGGCTGATTTATCTCTTTTAGTAAGGATGATATCTTGTTTCATCTTTTATTAGTATTGAGAGATGAGATGTGGGATATGAGACAAAATGCCGGTCAGTTTAATATCTCAAATCTCATATCTCAAATCTCACATCTCATTAGGCATGTGTCAGTTTTTCCTGAGCCTGACCTTCTTTGTCTTTGTTCATGATCTCGGTTTGCTTGCGGATCGACTCGCTGTGGATCAGTTCCAGTAGCTTTTCTGCAAACTCAGGGCTCAATTTCAAAGCTTTGGCAAAAGCAACACGCTTGTTCAAAATCTCGTCCCAGCGATTTACCTGTAAGATGGTGATACCGTTGTCTTTCTTGTAGTTACCGATCTTCTCAACAATCTGCATTCTTTCGCCCATTTTTTGGAACACTACATCGTCAATCTTATCGATCTGAGAACGAAGTTCAGCTAAAACGTCTTTTGCAGCGCCCTGCAGTTCTGGTTTACGCAGTGTCAGGCGGTCGATGATATCTGACAGTGCAGAAGGAGTAACTTGTTGCTTAGCATCGGTCCACGCAATACTTGGGTCAATGTGCGATTCCATCATCAGGCCCTGCATATCAAGGTCGAGCGCTTTTTGAGCAACATAACCCAGCAGCTCGCGGTTACCGCAAATGTGGCTTGGGTCGTTAATGATAGGCAGATTAGGCGCATGCGTTTTCAGGTTGATGGCCATATCCCACATCGGTTCGTTACGGAATGCTGATTTTTCGTGCGATGAGAATCCACGGTGAATAGCAGCCAGCTTAGTGATGCCGGCACCGTTGATACGCTCCAAAGCA
>JAICXZ010000634.1 GCA_025934475.1 Mucilaginibacter sp.
GGCCTTTGCCCGCACGTTTCGAGAGTCTCAACACGAAAGCGCACGTACTAAGTATAAATTTATTATCATTTGCCGGAGCAATACCGGCATTTTCTGTTTTCAGAAACTTGAGGTAAACCGCATAATCCGCTATCAATCAATTGTTTTTTAGTCATCCCTTTAATGTTGGTAAGTTTTTATAACTTATTGAAATTTAAATACTTAACTTAGCACATAGAAATACGTTTAACTGAACGAATTTCACCTACCGACACAATGAGCAAACTGATACTAATTGACGACGAGCCTATTTTTCATAGAATAGTTCAGATGACGCTTAAAAACAGTGAGCTATCTACCCAGGCCACCTATTGTTCTGACGGCGAGGCAGTACTGGAATATTTAGAAGAAGCAGACCCCGAATCAAAATCACTCCCCGATTATATTTTTGTGGACCTGTATATGCCGCGCTTTAACGGCTGGGATTTCCTCAATCGCTTCCAAAAGATATATCAAAACCTGAAGAAAAATATCAATATCTACGTAGTATCCTCTTCGGTTGACCCGCGCGATATCGACCGGTCAAAATCCTACCCTTTTGTTACCAATTTTATTTCTAAACCAGTGATGAAGAAGGTGTTTGAGGATATTAGTGTGGCGTGATATCGTATACCTTTAAAAAGTCACCCTTTATTCAGGCATCGTCAATGGTTAAATTTTTGCCTTTTGCCTTTATCCTTTATTTCAATGATATTTTCCTGATCAAGTCATTAGTACCTGTATCGCCTACGTATAAATAATCCCCGTCGATTACGAGGCCAGCCGGTGCGTAGAAAGTGGCATTGGCGCCTATGCCGTCTGAAGAACCTATGGCGCCGCTTCCGGCCAGGGTGCTTACAACACCATCGGGCGTTACCTTCATGATTTTATTATTCACAAGATCAGATACGTACAAATTTCCGGCAGGATCAAATACCATTCCCCAAGATTGTCCAAGTCCCGTCACAAAAGTGCTAACCGTTCCGTCCAGTGCTATTTTTGCGATTTCACCGCTATTAAAATCGGAAAAATATACAATGCCCTGGTGCATCGCGATGCTCCAGGGTTGAAAGGCTGGAGAGTTGTCTCGTGCATAAAGGGTATAAACGATGCCATCCGTACCGGGCGTTATGACTCTTATATCAGTATAGGGGGTCTCCCAGGCAAGTCCGTCTTCGGTTACATATAAATTACCGTCAGCGCACGATGTTATAAATTGAGGATTATAGAAAATTGCCTGCGCCAGCGGCCCATCCTTCGGCGGTCTAAAATGATCGCCCGGTAGGCCGCAGAATAAGGTTACTACGCCTTTCAATGTGATTTTCTCAATTACATTATTAGTAGCCAAATTAGTGACATAAAGTGCGCTGTCCGGGCCAAATGTTATGCCCCTGGTGTAGCCTTCGGGCCCCAAGTCGGCGAATGGAGTTACAGTTCCCGCCGGAGTTATCTTATATATTATTGGTCCATTTCCGGTACTGGCATATAAATTGTGAGCTGCATCAACAGCCAACCCACCTGCTTGTATACCAGTGGCTACGGTAGTCACCTGCCCATAAGTGGAAGAAGAAGACAGCGTTGCTTTTTTTGGCGCTACTGATAAAGGGGCCAACTCTTTTTTACAGCTAAAAGTGCTGTAGGAAATCAACAGCACGATAGCGATTTTGTAAAATGTTTTCATGATGTTATTAGTTAAAGATCCTACACGCTTGCAGGCCTGGTTTCCCGCAAGTTATACATACATAATTTTGTTATTGGAGACAATTCCAACAACGGCGGAAGAAATTTGGAGTGTTTTCATGATATGAAAGGTTAATCATGAAAAGATGGATTTAGCCGGTTAACAAAGCATACTGCAAATAGTTTCGGGGTTTGGATTTTTTTTTGAGAGAGGATGATTTATCATTAGTTACCACAAATAGCATGGCAGGTAAAACAGGCTCAGTAGGGCGTTCCCTGCTGGATCGTGCACTCCTTCCAAGCCTAATATTATTTTTTAATAATATTTCTTATTTTCACGCCTCTGTAACCAGCCAATCTTACATCTTTTAATTAACGAAACCATTTAACTGGTAAATCTATTAGATGAAACTGATTTGCACCCTTTTGCTGTCGCTGGTTATAGTGTACAAAGTACAATCACAGGACAATAAAACACCCGGGGCCACCGTGGGAAAAGTGCGCCTTGAATTTACACTTGACGCAGAGGGCAAGCCTCTGTACTCCGTTTTTTATGGCGATAAGCCTGTTATCAAACCGTCCGAAATGGGTTTTACCCTGCTGGATGACGCCGCTTTTGATAAAAACTTTGTCCTGCTTGGTTCGCAAACCAGCACAGCCGATGACACCTGGAAACCTGTTTGGGGCGAAGTAAGCAGCATCAGGGATCACTATAACCAGCTAACCATCCGCCTCAAACAAAAAAACAGCCCCAATCGGCTCATGAATATCGTTTTCAGGGTGTTTGAGGATGGCGTCGGTTTCAGGTACGAGTTCCCGTATCAGCACAACCTTAAATATTTTACCGTATCTAACGAGCTGACAGCCTTCGCCATGGCCGGTGATCACAAAACTTTCTGGATTCCGGGCGACTATGATACCAACGAATATATGTACACCACCTCCAAACTCAGCGAGGTGGACAATAAGGATATGGTGGAGAAATCAACTTCTATCGCGGTTCGTGTAGCACCCGACCGCTACGCCGTACAGACTCCGCTGATGATGAAAAGCGCCGACGGTCTTTACATCAATATCCACGAAGCTGCTTTGGTCGGATTTCCGGCTATGCAGTTGCATGTCGATAGAAGTACCTATAAACTCACGGCTAATTTGGTGCCTGATGCAGTCGGCAATAAAGCTTACGTGCACGCGCCTTTCAAAACCCCATGGCGCACCATTATTGTAAGCGACAAAGCTGCTGATATACTTACCTCAAAACTGATCCTGAACCTGAACGAACCATCAAAAATTCAAAATACATCCTGGATAAAACCGATGAAATTCGTAGGCGTTTGGTGGGAAATGCAAACCGGCAAAGGCACCTGGAACTATTCAAACGATGCCGATA
>JAICXZ010000694.1 GCA_025934475.1 Mucilaginibacter sp.
AATCTGTAGTTACTTACGAAGGAACACATGATATTCACCTGCTTATAACAGGCATGGATGTCACCGGTCTCGACGCTTTTAAGTAACTAAATTGTTAATAAAAAAGGGCTCGTTAGCTATAACATCGTCGTTGTCAATACGTATAAAGAAGCCAATGAGCCCTTTTTTAAAGTTTCTTGCCGGCTTCCGCGATTTTTGCCCGAAATTAAAGTTTCACAAAATTTGGCCTGCTTTTCTGTTGACTTTGTTCCTGTTTTCTTGCGGGAAAAAGGAAGCTCCAACGGCTGGTTATTCAGAAGCCTTTAAAGTAATTTTTGATGGTACAACTCATTTCTTTGACCGCAATCAGCCTGATAGCGCCATAAATTATTTAGATCAATCATTTAAGAAAATACAGGAGCCAACCGTGAATGACCAGTTCCGGTTTTACGGCTTCCATTATGTTTATTGGCAGAAGGCAAAACTCAATTATCGAAAAGCCTTGTTGTATGCCGATAGCATGCTAATGATGGCGCATAAAAGTTTGACAAGGGAACAGTACGCTGCAAATTTTGCTGAAGGCAACTACGCTAAAGGAGACAGTTATTTTACCCTGAAACAATACAACGACGCTTATCAATGCTATTTCCAGGGCTATGAAGTTGCTAAAAATTATTTGCAGCAGGCATCCCTGGCCGACTATACCTACCGTATGGGTATGATCATGTTCGACCAGGAGCATTATAAATTGGCGGCTGAATATTTTAAAGAGAGCTACCGTCAAGGTCTTTCCTTAAAAGAAGATTTCGTTCAGTTCTATCGACGGCAGGAACTGTTGGATAATATCGCCATCAGTTACAGACACAATGGCGACCTTGATAGTGCTGTTAAATATTTTGACCGCGGGCTGGCCTATATTGATGCTAACAAAACGAAATTTGGGAATCGTCCTACTCTGCTCGAAATAGCAAAAGGGGTAATTAAGGGCAATAAAGCTGAAGTGCTTATTTTAAGACACCAAAATGCCCAGGCCCGTGAATTACTGAAGAGCAGCATAGATGTTAATCTCCGTAAAGGCGGAGATGAAGTTGATGCTGAATATACTGAAATAAAGCTGGCTGACCTTTATCTAATCAGCAATAAAAAAGACTCACTGATCAATTTGCTTCAGAGTCTTCGCCGTCAATTGGATACTATCCCAAACGAAGAGGTCGAGGCTGGCTGGAACCGCTTGATGGGAAATTATTATTACGACAAGAAGGATCTCGAAAAAGCCATAGGATATACCCGCAAATACAACGTGCTGAAAGATTCGGTCATCAAGCGGCTTAGTGCATTGAAGGAAACCGACGTAAATCAGCAGCTGGCCAACCTTGAAAAACAAGACGAAATAACAAACCTGAGCAATAACAATAAACTACAGCGGCTGTATCTTAATGTGGCCATTGTATGTGCAATTTTGCTGGTGATCATTATGCTGTTAATATGGCGCACCTGGCGTCGGTCGAAGTTTGATATGGCAGTTGTGATTATGCTGAATAAGCAGGTGAACGAGCAAAAGACCAATTTAGAAAAAGCACTCGATGAACTAAAATACAGCAGCCAGGAAAAGGATCGAATTTTGCGCGCTGTTGCTCACGATTTACGAAATCCACTGGGGGGCATTGCATCACTCTCAGGAGTAATGGTTGAAGAGAGCGAGCATGATAGGGATATGCAAATGCAACTGGCATTAATCAAAGACACTGCAACCGATTCGCTCGAGCTTATTAATGAAATATTAGAGGCTACCCAAAATTCGCCCGAAGGGTTTAAAAAACAATGGGTCGATGTAAATGCTATGCTGAATAACAGTGTGGAGTTGCTTCGTTTTAAAGCAGCCGAAAAACACCAGCAAATACTATTGACAGGACTTGATACGTCACTGGATATCAACATTAATCGCGAAAAAATATGGCGGGTGCTCAGCAATTTGATAAGCAATGCTATAAAGTTCAGCCCGGTTGATTCGATGATTCTGGTCAGGGCCATTCAGAAAAAAGATCATATAGTCGTTTCCGTTAAAGACGAGGGCATTGGCATCCCCGACAACATGAAAGAAAAAGTATTCAACATGTTTACAGACGCCAAGCGACCAGGTACTATTGGTGAGAAATCATTTGGACTGGGACTTTCCATCAGCAAGCAGATCATCGAAAAGCATAACGGCAACATATGGTTTGAGAGCGAGGTAGATAAAGGCACAACTTTCTACATCAGTTTACCAGCCACTGGTAAAAAAGATGCCCGCAAATCCGAAGATCAATCTGAGGCCGGAATGCAACTGACAGCCTGAAAAGTTATCTCTTTAAAAAATCGGCAAACCAATGTCCGGACGATTTGATGATGCGTTTCTGCGTCTTAAAGTCGACATGTATAAGTCCGAAGCGCGGATGATAGCCCTCGGCCCACTCAAAATTGTCGGTTAGGGTCCAAATAAAATAGCCGTCAACTTCTACACCTTCCTGTTTTGCTTTCAATACCTGGGCAATATTAGCCTGAATGTATTCTGTACGTTTTGGATCGGTTATTTGTCCATCGGTAATTTCGTCTGGGAAAGCTGCGCCGTTTTCAGTAATAATTATCTTTTTGATCTGTGGATAGGAGTCAAACTTTTTGAGAATATGGTAAATAGCTTGCGGGTACACCTCCCATCCCATAGCTGTGGTTGGAACTCCCCGCTTGGCTGCCTTAACTAAACTGGCTTGTACGTATGGAGTAAAGAATGAGTATTTAACGATTTCGCGGGTATAATTCTGTAGCCCGATGAAATCAAAATCAAACTGCATGTTGTCATCGTC
>JAICXZ010000664.1 GCA_025934475.1 Mucilaginibacter sp.
GTATATGGGATTTTTGACGACATATTTTTATCCAGTCTTCGCCATTGATACCTTTTACAATATTCCCTTCGGCCAAATTCATTACATCAACGTAAGCCAGGCCAGTATAACAGCAAAAAACAAAAATATCTTTAACGATAGTTAATCTTTCTATCTCGAATTTTTTGTTTTCAATTAGCTGTAGCTCTCTTTCAGTGAGGAAATCTTTTTCAACTTTTTCATGACGCATTTTATAATTTTTGAAAGGGTCAGAATGTAGCCATTCTAATCTGATCGCCAGATTAGTCATTTTTCTCAGCCTGATCAGATGTTTCATCACTCCATTGTTATTTAATGGCTTTTGATGGTCAGCTGGTTTATGGGCCCTTAAAAATGTCTCAAAATCCAATACGAACTTATAATTGATCTCATGAAGAAAAACGTCTTTCTTCTTTCTTTTTGCTTCAATGAATTTTGTCAAATATCGCTGGGTGACATAATAGTGCTTCAGAGTACTCCATTCTAAAGTTACTTTAGCCTGCTCGTTGTGATAGGATGATAGTCTGCTTAATGTGTTTGGCTCTTCCGCGGCATTCCCCAAGTAAGCATCCTTGATTGCTGTAGCTGTGATATATTGACCTTTGACCTGCATTTGGTGATAATGATTGCCCAGTGCCAATCTCACTTGTTCTAAGTTATTAGTTAAGTTAACTACTTCATCTCTGTTTCCCTTACCGGTACCTCGCCTGGAATCCCAATATTTAGGGTCTATCCATTGCTTAAGAGCGAAATGGATAATTTCGCCATTCACCGTAATTCTTACATAAACCGGGGCTTTCCCCTCTTTAAGCTTATCCTGACGGATCAAAAATTGCACCCCGAATGTGTTCAAAGGCTTCATAACATTCTCAATAATTTCCATAATTGTTGCTCTGTTTTTATTCGATTTGATTAAATACCTCGCTCTTTAGGTATTGAAAACGCCCAAAAATGGCATCAAAATCGATCAAAACAGACCTAATTTAATGAAGCTAAATAACTGTATTACAGTTCATTAACCCCTGTTTCAATACCTCAAAGCTAAAAATTGAAAACAGGTTACGGAATAGGTATAAAAAACCTTGAAATTGTTTGATATTAATTGATATGGCTAAAAATGCAAAAGCCTGTAAATCAATTAATTTACAGGCTTTTTGATATCGATTGATATCGCTTTTGTGCGCCCACCTGGGCTCGAACCAGGGACCAAAAGATTATGAGTCTTCTACTCTAACCGACTGAGCTATAGGCGCTGAAAATTGTTTAAAATTTTCGGCTGCAATATTACGGATTAGCGGCGGTATTTCAAAAACGTTTTCCTTATTTGTTGGAAGGTTCTAAAGTTAAAAAATTGTAATCTTGGTTTTCTGCCCTAGCTTATAATTAGTTAGCACAGCTAACTTTTCTACTTTGCAACCTTCCAACTTTTCAACAAAAATTACTTACCCACCTCAATTACATGAAACGACCCTGGCAGCATGGAAGGACGTGGTCTTGGGTTTTCGGTGGTGGCTGCAGGAGCCGGTCCGAATTTCGCGGTAGGCAGATACAAATGATGGGTTACCAGGTCGATACCTATGGTGCGCGCACCTGGTTCAGTAATGATATTCTCTATCAGTTCAAATTTATCTGCGTTTATTTCCCTCACTGCCGTTATGGTACCCTCGCCATTTGAAGCATAGGCTATTTTCAGTTGCGGATCAAACACCAGGCCATCAGTACGCCCGATTGGAAATTTAGCTACAGTTTTCCCATTGGATGCATCCATTACGACCATAGTTTTGCTGTCGCCACATCCAATAAATAATCGATTGGTTTTACGATCGATATCAAGTCCAGAAGGTGAGCTGCCGCCTTCAATTTTGTAGCTCGTGATTTCCTTGAGCGTAGTTGCGTCAACTACGTGAACAGTGCTATTATCTTCGCCATTTACAAATATCTTGCCTTTGCCGTCAGATACCGCTGTTTCCAGCTTCTCGCGCAATTGTACCGTACCCACAACCTTTTCGGTTGCCGGGTCAATGAAACACAAATCGTGGCTTCCGCCATCGCAGGTGATAACTTTCTTTGAGAAATCGTCATAAAAAATGGCATCGGGATTTTTAACAGGCAAAGCTATTTCGCCCGTAGCCGTAAGCGTTTTCAGATCGAACACCGTTACCGAATTGGCCCTGCCATTGCTCGTAAAACCTTTATTAAGTGAGTGTACCAGTGCTATGCCATGTACCCCGGTAGTTTTGGGAATATAACCCAATGAATCACCGGTAGTGCTGATTACGTTTACCTGGGAACCGTGCGACACGTAAACACGCTTATTGGCCCCATCTACCAAAATATAGTCCCAGCCGCCAGGGCTATTGATCTTGTAATCATTTAATACCTTAAAGCCGGTTGTTTGTGCTTGTGAGCTAATCGGGGCAGTTGCAGCGGCTGCAAGCACCGCCAACGCTACTGCATATCTTTTAATCAGGTTCATAGTTTGTGATTGTTTTTCTGCTATTTAGGAATAGATTCTGGAATAATGTTGTAGCTGCTGTTTGGTTGAAAAATTTGTAAAAGTTGTAGTGGTTGCAGAGGTTAAAATCATTCTTTAGGTGGTTTGACATGCCACCAGGTTGCAAGTGATGAACCCAGAATATTCATTATTGGGCCAAAAACAGCAGGCGCGAGTCCTATGGTAGCTATCCCTCCCATTACCAACGCCAGTTGTGAGGCAAGCCCACTGTTTTGCATACCCACCTCGAGTGAAATGGTGCGCGAATTCTTTTCGCTGAACCCCAGTAAGCGACTAAGGCCATAACCGAAACAATACCCGGCAATATTGAGCATAAGCATTGCGACAATAAGCAGTCCCCCTATCTTCACAAGGCTGTCATGTCCGGTGGCCACAATAACAACAATAATAATCCCGATGCCTGCCATGGAC
>JAICXZ010000058.1 GCA_025934475.1 Mucilaginibacter sp.
CCTTATTTGGCTGACATGCAAATGCAGAGATCAGTACCCTTTTCATATTCTTTTCGATCAGTTGATGTCTTAAATAAATTATTAAGCCTGCGGTGCAGATAAGCGTTCCATATCTGCCAAACAGCTAAATTAGAATTCTAAGTGGCCTGTTAAACCTCATCCTGCTCCGTTTTTTTAAATTTCTCGTAAACAACAGGAAGAAGCGTTTTGAGCCAAAGCTTAAAAACCTTATCGGTAACACACCGCGGAAAATGCCGACGGAGGAAAACAACATATTCTTTATATGCCAGGCCAGTAGGGCTATATAGATAATTAATCCGCTTCTTTAAGGGCGCTTTGCCTGATAGCCATGGTTTGCCATGATCATACTCACAATGGCCATAATATCCCGGGGCAACCCATACCTTTATCCCATTTTTAACGGCTGTAAGCGTATAATCAAAATCGGCAAGACCATGGGTGTATGATTCAGAAAGTATTCCTATGGTTTTTACTGTCTTTTGGTCTACAAGCATAATGTTGGCATTGCCCAGCTCTGCCGCCTGTAATCTTGTTTCATCTGGTATAACGGAATCTGAGTTACCATTTCGCCAGTTAGTTACTGTACGTCCGCCATAAGTTAGCTTGTCTTTGTTGAAATCCTTTACAGCCCCGAGTATGATATGCCCTTCGCTTCCCGCCAGCTTATATGCCGCCAGCAATTTACTCAACGCGTGATCATCGAGCTTTACATCATCGTTAAACAACGCGTAAAAATCATAATCACCTTTTAGCGCTTCGCCCCATACCTTGCGCATGCCTCCGGCCCAGAAAAGTGAACCGTTGCCATGAATCAACTTAACGGAAGGAAAATTGGCTTTAACAGCTTCAGCTGTCCCATCGGACGAATTATCATCAAGCAGATAAACATCAAGGGTATACTGAGGCGGCAGTGGTTGCGAGAGTAAGCTTCTTAAAAAAGCTACCGTTTTATCTTTTCGATTATACGAGCACGTTAAAGAGGCGATTCGAAATATTTTGTCAGACACTTTATTTAATTTCTAATTTTAATTTACCGGGGCCAGGGTTGCTTCCTCAACTTCCTCATGTTCTTGAAGCATTTGAGCTTCTTCTTCCTCCTGCTTCCTGAAGAACTTCTCAGGGTCAACAAATTTTGGCAGAAACAGGAAACAAAGCGATGAAGTAAAAGTCAGCACCGGCTCACCAAATCCTAAAGCAAGTATTAACAGGCCACAGTAAAAAAGGTATTCTTTTTTATAAAGGAATTTTTTCATCACCAGCAAAAAGCGGTATACATAGTATATAAGACCTACCAGGCCGAATTTTGCCAAATAGTCGGCGTCACCATTCGAAAGGTTAAGCATACCCGCCAGCTTGGTTGCATCCTGGTAGCCATTAGAGATTCCCCAAAGTAGTCCCCAGTGAAACTGTCGCCATACGTATATCAAGCTACCAAAACGATTCAGAGGTACCTCTCCGCCGTTTTTCAGATACCACGCACTCAAACCCTCTAATTTATAAATGATAGCTAAGTCATTGTCCCACGTAGTACCTATTTTATCGAACATAAACGGCAGTGCGACTGCAGCAACTACCAGCGAGGGAACTAATACTAAAAGCATTACACTTGTTTTAAGACCGTTAACCCTGGCATAAAGTAATATGATGATCAGAAATCCAATATAGGTTGTGGTTGACTGCGTGGTTGCAATAGCAATAGCATAAATCACAACATCGCGAGTAAACTTAAAGCCGTTGATCAGCAAATAAATCAATAGCCCAATATCCAGAAAGCAACCATAAGCACCCGGCTCCCATGAAAATCCGCAATTACGGTATGGGTGATTCGACGTGTCAAAAGTAAACAGTAGAAAATTACTATATCCCGGGTTACCTAGTCGTGGAGGCAACGCAATCAGCTTTCCAATGAATTCAACCGATGCTGGGTTGACCATTTGAAAGAAAAAGAAAAATATCGACATGTAAGCAAGGTCACGTGTGACCTTGGTCATGTAGTACAAGGTATTCTCGCGCATAATTGCACAAAACAAGAAAGCGAAAATACATCGTTGTACCATAAAGTTAATATCACTGAGGAGGAAGTGAAACGCAAGCTGGTTAAGAATATAAAATCTGAACACCATGAACCCGAGATAGATGAGGGCGAAGTTGAAAAACATCTTCAGGTCGGTGAGCTTGAATATACGCCTGTTGAAGCCATAATAGATCATTATGACATCCATTATGTAAAAGAATATATCGAAGTAAGAAGTAAAGTTCCCCTTACTGGATATAAGCATAAAGGCAAACGCCAAAAGATAACTAATACTCATCTTGCTTACTCTTACTTTTTCCCTTTACACAACAACACTCTTTATAAACTTTGCGGGGTTACCGGCCCAAATTTCATTTTTGGGAATTGACTTTGTAACTACGGATCCGGCGCCCACTATTGCTCCCTCTCCTATTGTGACCCCCTTTAATATGGTAGAATGTGCACCTATAAAGGCATCCCTTTCGATTATAACCGGTGCACACTTTGTGTTTTGCATATCAACAGCCCAATCCTGCCGGTGTTCTTTATTTAGCGAATGAAAATCAGTGTCATAGATTACAACGTTTCCGCCTATTGTCACATTATCGCTAATGGTGACACTTTTATAGCAAACGATGGCTGTATCGCTTATGCCAACATTGTTACCAATTTTGAGCACCCCGTTTCGTTGAACAATAAAACAGCACGACTGCTGGCGCCCTATTGCATTAAAAAGCTTTCCGTTGTTCATCAAAAAGTTATCACCTATCGTAAAACTGCTTCCAATCCAAACATCCACAAGGGGTATACCAAAAGATCGCATTCCACGGCCCACCTTCACATTATTGAACTTAAATTTGACCCACACGATAAAACGGGTGTAGATCAAATAAATATTTCGCCTAATTTTTTTAAAGAACCTGTAAATGTATACGTGAAACATTGTCCGTTAGCTTACTTGTCCCAAATACCGGTAGCCTTGTAATTGATGATCAGTTTGGTTTGGCGTGTATATAAAAAGTTTACCACAATAGATATGATCACATTAGCAAAAACAGTTCCTGATACCCCTAACCGGTAAATCAAAATTACGGATAATGGAATATTAACAATACCAGCCAAAAGGATACAAATAAGTTGTAATCTCAGTTTACCTATGCCATTTAATGCATATGCATAAATTCCCTGCCAGCAAGCCAATATTGAGTAAAGCGTCATTGCCAAGGAAAGAATATTGGGTATAACAACTGTATTTCCGATCCACAAATGATAGGCAATAGGCGAAAAAATATACAACAAAACTGTTCCGAGTGAGGTGTAAATCCATATACCTCTCATCTTATTAATAGAATTCTTTATCCACATAGTATCCTTTTTGGCCCAGGCATCGGTAAATGCGCTCCAGTAAGGTGTGAGCATGATCACAAACAGCATTGTCATTATCGAGAAATATTTGAACGCAAGGTTGAAAGTGGTAACCTCCTGCGGACCCAATGTCCGTGTAATAATGATATTATCCGTTTGATAAAAGATCAATGCACCTAGTTGTATAAAAAAGAAAACACCACCAGTACCTAATAAGCTTTTGGCACTTTTCATATCTATAGCACTCCATTTCGGCCGGTACGCTTTAAGGCTGGTACCAAAAAGGTATATGTTAGCAATTATGAATACCAGCACCGGCGCTCCTGCTACAACAATTACAAGGTTCATCAGGCTGCTTTTTGTAAAAATGGTAAGCACCCAAGTAAGAATAAAGGTTAGGAACTGGATAATCAGCAGGATAAGCGAGGTCATGAAAGGCTGGTGCATTGCCGTAAGCATGCTCTTGATCGGCTGTAGCATAAATTGCACGCAAAACGATGCAAGTGTGATCACAATGACCGGCCATATATTGAAGTTAACAGCATTGCCTACGTTTAGCAAGTTATTCCAATTGAAGAGTGAACCAACGAATACTAAAACAATGAATGTGATTATCGATATGATAAATAAAATGGCATATGTAGTACTTACGTATTTAACAATATTGTCTTCTTCATCAAGGGCAAGCGAATGGGCCATTTTATTCCTTAAGCCATTGCTGAGGCCAATATCAAATGTATTGATCCAGGATACCAGCGAGCTGATGGTAAGCCAAACACCGTACTGACTTTTATTTATATAATTGATAGTTAGAGGAATAATGAGCAGGCCAAGCACAACACTCCCTCCTTTGATCAAAAAGGAATAGATGATATTCCTTTTTACCTTAAGGGTGCGCTCATGACCGCCATTCCAAAAGCTTTGAACTTTGTTTTTTATGTATGAAATCATTAAAATATAGTCTCAATATTTAACGCAGGGCTTTCGCACTTAAAATCTCTTGGAGAAATCCTTGAACATGGAGTTGGAGTATTTCTTTTTGATTTTTTTGTCTGTGATATAATCGCCATAACCGTAGCCGTAACCGGTATAGCCGTAACGGCCTTTTTCGACACCGTTAAATATGGCATTTAATTTAGGAAAATGTTGATCGTCATTAATACTCTTAATAAATCCAAGCAATGACTTAGATGTGAATGCCTGACGAACAGCATACAATGTCACATCAGCCTGTTTAGCCACAATTATAGCATCAGTTACGATGCTGACCGGTGGCGTATCGATAATGATATCGTCATAATTCTCACGCAACCACTGGATCAAAGTTTCAAGGCGTGGTTGCTCAAGTAATTCTGAAGGATTTGAATAAAAATCGCCACTTCCAAGCACATCCAGGTTAGGATATTTTGCCAATTTTTGAATGATCCTGGTCTCCGTGGTTTCTCCGTTAAGATAATTTGAGATACCCGCGTGCTTGTCATCGACATCAAAAATTGCCGAAATTCGCGGCTTGCGCAAGTCCATTTCAAGAATGGCAGTCTTGCGGCCCGATGCTGCAATAGTTACCGCCAGGTTGCTCGAAATAAAGCTTTTTCCTTCGTTTGAAACGCTGGAGGTAATTAGCGTCACTCTTCCTTTCTCGGCTTTGCCATGCAAATAATGCAGTTTGGTACGTAGCGTCCTGAACTCCTCTGCTATGGCGAACATCGTCCGGTCAAGTACAACTATAGGCGATTTCGACTTCTCAAATGAAAGCTCGGCCAATACAGGTACATCAGATTCCTTCGTGATCTCCCGGCTATAAAGAATAACGTTTTTAATTGCCCCACGGCCAAAAACTATACCTACAGGTAACAGGAAGCTAAGAGCCATAGCGATACCGAAGGGCGCATATTTTTTAACTATGTTACCAGGCAGCTCATAAGCGCTGTCTACCAGGCGTGCATTGGCAAGCATGGTAGCGTAGCTGAGTTTAACCTCTTCACGTTTTTTAAGCAGGTAGGTAACCAGGTCGTCTTTTACCGTTTTGTCCCGCTCAAGGCTTGCGAAAGCTTTGCTTTCAACCGGCGTGCTTCTTAAAGACGAAGTATATCGCTGGGCATTACCCTCAAGGCTGCGTTTTTGAGCCAACAAGGATTGCTTCATATTTCTAACCTTCTCGATGATAGACTGACGCGCAACTTTTATTTGCTGATTGATTGGTTCGAATATCGGGTTCGACTCAGGAATAGACGATGCTAAACGTGCGTGCTCTATTTCCAATTGCGACAGCGTCGAGATCAAACCGTCCAGGCTGGCGTCATTGACACCAAAAGTAGATGGCATATTTGTGGTACCCGGGGAGTTGACATATCTTTCGATATTATTGACCACCTCCAAATTAACATTCACCTGCGACAAAGCTTCGTCGTTCCTCATGTTGCTTGCAATGGCAACGTCAGATTCCTTGGCGATGTCCGGACTTGCATGACTGCTTTGAAAAACAGCAACCTGACCCTCGGCCTGTGACAACTCACTTTGCAACGACTTTAGTCGATTATCGATAAAATCGAGTGTATTCTGGGTAAGATTGTTAATTTCTTCGCGGTTAGCTTCATCATACCTTTTGATAAGATCATTCAAAAAATCCTTTCCGCGTTCAACAACCTGATCGCTTACTGTCGCGCTAACTGTCGACGCCAATTTATCAATCAGGTCAACTTTTAATGCGCTTTGATAAGCACTTCCAACCACTTCAGGATCCATTAGCGTTATGTTGATTGTTGATCCGATATGTTCGTCAATCAGGCTGGTCGGCAACAATTGCCATGTGCCAAAGTTGTTCTGCAGCAATTGTCCGAACTTGAACTGGGTAAATTTGCCATCAGATCTTTTGATTAGGAAGGTATTTTTATCCTTTATAAGGATGGTAAACCTCGCAGGTGTCATTATGCCCTTCTTGCTAACCATGATGAAATCAATCGGGCTTCTTTTATAGAGGTTCTCTTCCTTAACAAGCTTGGTTGTACGGGTGTAATTAACCCAAAGCTTGAGATCATAAACCACCTTATTTACGAGACTTACAGACTTTAATATCTCCATCTCGTTTTCAACAAGTTTTGGCGGGCTTATCAAATTAAGCTGCTCAAGTGCCGACTTGTTTTCAGTCGGCTTATTGGGATCCTTACTATCGTCTTGTATCTGCAAGGTGGCGGTAACTTCGTATGTTTGCTTTTTTACTTTGAAGTAAAAAAGCGCTACCACCATTAATATGACGAAAAATAATATAAATAAGGGCCAGTGATACGTATACCTCTGTAAGACCTCCCTGATATTTACACTATCCTCCTCTTTAGAGACCGGCATGGTACGATAAACTGTCGATTGCTGTGCGCACATTGTATCTAAACTTATTTTTTAGCGGTTACATAAACACTGGCTGCAACAGCTATTACGCTGGCAAAACCAATTACGAGCGACAAATTACGGTAACTCCTGTCAACCAAAGCAAATTTTGTACGATCGGGATCAACGTAAAGTATGTCGTTACTCTTAAGATAATAATATGGAGATTCGAACAAATTCTTTGATGTGAGATCAAGCGGCACAAAGGTGCGTTTACCGTCAATTTCTCGGATCAGCAAAAGGCTGCCTCTTCTGGCAGTGATATTCAAATCGCCGGCAGCTGCAAGCGCCTGGGTAATGGTAACCTGGTCGGTTTGGAACGTGTAAGTATCCGGTTTGAGCACATCGCCCATAACTGATATTTTAAAATTTATAATACGAATATTAACTATTGGATCCTTGATGTATTGAGGCAACACTTTCAATAATTGCTCTCGCAGTTCGGCAAGCGAATAACCCTGAACCTTCATTGTTCCCAGCAACGGTAATTGTATATTGCCTTTATCATCGACCAGGTAACCGATAATAGGGTTGTTTGAAGCAGCATCCATCATATTACCGTTAAGGCGGTTCAGATTAGGACTAAACGGTTCGGCAGCTTCTTTATTGGCTGCGCTGGATATATAAATACCCAATATGTCGGCCGGCTGAATAGTATAAGTTGCGGCGTTCTTGATATTTTCTTGTACCACGGATCCACGGTTCAGGTCCTGAAAATAAGGCACCTGCTTGTAGCTGTCGCATGAGCTAAACAAAATGACAGTTGCTGCGAATAGTAAAGTTAATTTGTATTTCATCGTTCTAGGTTAAATGCGTCTTTATTAAATAGTTAATTTTATAGACTACCCAATATTAGGGATTTTTTTCAACATTCTAAAGGCAGTAATCGAGGCTAAAACCTCAAAACCAGCTGGTTTACTGATACATTCGCACCTGATCTCAAGGCTTTCTACGATAAATTATACCAGTTCGTTTTACTAATTTTTTATTTAAATAATCTGTAACCTGTTTGAAACTTATTCGTAAAAAGATTCATCAAGTTTGTCAAGTAAATTTATTTAACCATTATTTAACGCTGATCAAGCACTATGAAAACCAAACAAATGTCCAAACTGGAAACCGCACTTATTGTTTCGATCTATGGTATCAGCGTTAGCGGTTTTTGCATTGCCTGCTTCTTTGCTATTCAATCTCTGCTGCGTTAATTTCATAGTCTCTTTTCTGTTCTATACCAATTTGTACCGGCATAACTAGTTAATTCAATTGAACTTAGTGTTGAGTTTGTAATATTTTATCAATTCGGCGGCGTTCTTCTCCATGCTAAATTTCTCGCCGATAAAATTCTGAGCTGCCGATCTGATAGCCGAAACATTCTCCTTGCCCTCAATCAGTTTTACGAGCAGATCAATATAACCCTGCTTGTTCTCGATATTAATCATGAACCCGGTTCTGCCGTTGTCGATCATGTTGTTTAAACCCGGCGCATCATTAACAACAACCAGGCCATTGTAGTACATTGCTTCAAGCAACGCTATCGAAAGTCCCTCAAAAAGCGAGGGCATCATGTAAACATCAGAACTAACTAAAAGTTCTGGGACGTCGTTCCTGTTGCCTGTGAATACTACCTTAGCTCCTAGCCCCAAATCCTTAGACCGGGCCTTTTCAGCCTCTTCATCCACTCCTGTGCCAACATGCAGGTAGGTAACTTTTCGTCCCTGTTTGCTCAAAACTTCAACCAGATCGAGGATGAAACCATGGTTCTTCACCTTTGAACATCCGCCAACGGAGATAATCACAAAGTCATCTGCGGAAATGCCAAGCTCTGTTCTCTTTTTTGCCCTGATAGCGTCCTTATTTTCGATCAGTCCCGCATCCGTCATGATCCAGTTATTGATCTGGTAACACTCGTTGCGAAACATTTTACGTTCGTTGGCCGATACTGCATCGCCAATTGCATGGTGCTTTGCTCCCAGCATTTTAGCCATTCTGCGTTGAGCTATCCTGGTGTTACGCAGCATGCCGTCAAACGTCCAGCAATTATGAAAGGTTCTGACGATATTCTTATGCCCGGTTAACCTCAGCAGCATCACTTTCCAGAAATACAATTTTTCGGTATGAATATGAACTACGTCGAACTTGTTTGCCTTGAAATACCTGTAGAATCTTTTGAAAAAATCCAGTTTACCTTCGCCACCAACATTATCTATCGAATAACCTGCATCACGCATAGACTGTTCAAATCGTCCCTCCCCGGGCTCAGATGCAACCAGCGTAGTTTGTATGCCATTGGCGTCAAAAACTTTTGATGCCTGGTACAACATCGTCTCGGCACCCGAGAATTCGATCTTGTTTAAAACATGAGCCACTTTCATTTTTAGAATTGCAGACAAAAATTAAAGCGGTTTAAATAGGAACACAAAATGTTCTGCGTGAATATAATCGATGTGTTTGTAGAACTCGAAAGCCGGCATATGCTTATTGGTCATCAGTGTAATCACTTCGTAACCCTGATCCATGCCGTAATTCTCGACGTGATCGAGCAGCTTTTTACCGTACCCCTTCCCCCTGCTGTTGGGAGTGACGAACAATTCGTCAACGTAGATCAGATCATTCGTCCACCACGTTTTTGAATGGCCAAGCATAGCGCCAACTATGGCCTCACCTTCGGTTATTACAAAACCCACGAAACGGGTCCTATCCGCGTATTCGGTGAGATATTTAATAGCCTTCTCTTTAGTGAAATTATAGTTCCATGGCGGTTGATTGTATGCTTGCATGTACACAGAAGCACACTGTTCGATATCGCTTAGGGTTAACGGCCTGATGTCCATATAGGGTAAATATCAATAGTTTTAAGGTGTCCGGTCTTAATATTTAATGTTACCGGCAACCGTGCATTTAACATTAATTTGATCGATTTGTTTAGCCGATTTTACTTAATGCATCCTGAACGGCCTTACCCAGTTCAGCTACATTTGGCTGCA
>JAICXZ010000717.1 GCA_025934475.1 Mucilaginibacter sp.
AAAAGGCTTTTCTGCGCAAGTACTCCCTGTATCTTAAATATGTAATGACCGCGGTTAGCGTTTGCGTCATCGTTTTTACGTTGCCAAAGCAAGCCAAATTTCGGTATGAGTATGATAGGGGCCGTATTTGGACACAGAAAGATCTGATATCGCCCTACAACTTTGCCATATTGAAGACCCAACAGGAGGTAGAGAGCGATCAGCAGGCCGCCCTGCATACAGTTACGCCGATCTATCAGCTCGATGAAGATATTGCCCCGCAGGCGCTCGAAGGATATAAAAGCGATTTCGAGATCAAATGGCACAACGCGGGTTTGCCCGAACGCCAGAAACAGCTTTATTTCCGTGTGGGCGAGGATATATTGAATAATATCTACGACAAAGGATTGCTGAACCTGAATCCTAAGTATCAGCAAAGCCAGCCAAATTACCCGATAACGGTCCTGGATAAAAATGTCGCCACAGATAAAAATACGGCCGACCTTTTTACAAAAGAGAAAGCAATTGCCTATTGCGGACAACAACTGAGCCGCTACAAAAACCTGGATAAAACGTTTGTGCTTGACCTGGTACAGAATCGTCTCCAAAACAATCTCCGTTATGATGACAAGCTAAGTAACCGGCTCGAAAAAGAAGTGCTTGATGGCCTGTCGCTTACACGGGGAATGGTGCAAAAGGGCGAGGTGATCGTAGCCAAAGGATCTATCATTAATGATGCTGTTTATCAGAAGCTCGAGTCGTTCAAAAAAGCCTTTGAAGATAATGCCCGGGTAAACGGCGACCCCAAACTGGTTTTATTCGGCCAATTTTTGCTGGTGTCTGTAGTGATTACCCTTTTAATGGTGTTCCTTTATCTGTTCCGCAGGGACATTTATCTTGATAATAGATTAGTGGGCCTCATTTTGCTTGTAGTTACGGCCATGCTAGCGTCATTGTCGCTTGCTATTAAACTACAATTGCCCAATCTGTACTATATACCTTACTGCATCGTACCGATTATTATCCGCATACTTTTTGACACCCGCCTTGCGCTGAACATTCATGTGCTGGTGATCATGGTGGCCGGCTTTTTTGTGCCCAATAGCTTCGAGTTTGCTTATTTCGAGATCACCGCCGGTATGGTGTCTATCTACAGCATCAAAAATTTGATGCGCCGGGGCCAGTTTCTTACTTCGGCACTTATCATTACCTCAAGTTATTTCGTAGCCTTTTTTGGAATATCCTTTATCCGCGAAGGAAGTATTACCAGCATTGACTGGATGGATTTTGTGCCATTTATTGTGAGTGTAATGCTTACGCTGCTGGCATACCCGCTCATTTATGCCTTTGAAAAGGTGTTTGGGATCACATCTGATATCACGCTTATCGAGTTGGCCAATACCAATGCGCCCTTGCTGCGCGAATTGGCTTTTACTGCCCCCGGTACTTTCCAGCATTCGCTGCAGGTGGCTAACCTGGCCGAGAACGCCATTTTTAGTATTGGCGGCAATGCATTGCTGGTAAGGGCAGGGGCCTTATACCATGATATCGGCAAACTGGAAAACCCGCTTTATTTTATCGAGAACCAGAGCTCGGGCTATAACCCGCACGATAAGCTGCCCTATGAGGAAAGCGCACAGATCATTATCAGGCACGTAAGCGCAGGGGTAGAGATGGCCCGAAAAGCAAATTTGCCTGATGTAGTGATCGATTTCATCCGTACCCACCACGGTAACACAAGGGTGGATTATTTTTTCCAGTCATTTTTGAAGAACTTCCCCGAAAAGTTTGTCAACGAAAATACGTTCCGGTATCCGGGGCCGATACCTTTTTCAAAAGAACAGGGTGTGTTGATGCTGGCAGATTCAGTAGAAGCAGCTTCCAGGTCCCTGCGTGAACCAGACGAAAAGTCCATCAGCGACCTGGTGGATCGCATAGTCAAATACAAATTGAACCAGGATCAGCTAAAGGATAGTGATATAACCCTCAAAGACATTGAAACTATTAAAACGATTTTTAAGCGCATGCTGATGAGTATTTATCACGTGCGGGTGGAGTACTAGCAGGTGAGTGGTCAGTGGTGAATAGTGATTAATAGTCTGATTTTAAAAGGTGTATTTACTCTAACAGATGACGAATCTCACTTATATATCGCCCTCTTTCATCGTCGAAAACCTGGAAGCTTCAGTTGCTTTCTACGTAGATAAGCTTGGATTTGAGGTGCGGTTTATTGGTCCGGATGACGATCCCTTTTGGGCAATAGTGGGTCGCGATAATATTTCAATCTTTCTCAAGGCAATTGCGCCCGATATTAAACCGGTTCCCAATCATACGCGTCATGAATGGGTCCGCTGGGATGCCTATATTTCGGCTGCCGATCCGGATTCGATATTCGAAGAATATAGTTCAAAAGAGGTATCATTCCATCAACCCCTTAAGAATGATGAGGATGGTTTACGCGGATTTGAAGTTGCTGACGCCGATGGATATATTTTATTTTTCGGCAGGCCTAATCTTTAGCTATACACTATTAGATGATAAGCTTTTCGAATGGATATTTGTCCTTAATAAAAAAGCGCAGAAAACGCCCTTTTACTCGGGAGGCTTTAAGGTCCTTATAAATGTTTCGGGTACGCCCTTGTATCGGTACGACTGTCCCGATATATACCGTAAAGTTAAGGTGCCGGATTCAGGGTGGTAGTCAATCGATGCAATAACAGCTGA
>JAICXZ010000501.1 GCA_025934475.1 Mucilaginibacter sp.
ACCTTATAAAATGGGTCTTGTTGGTCCAGACCTTAAAGAGGTGATCCCCGCGCAATATACGATGATCCATACCATCAATGATCTTTTCCCCGGCATGGTTGAAGTTGAAAAAGATGGGAAAAAAGGCCTTTTTGACCTGAATGGGAAAAATGTATTGCCTGTTAATTATGATCAGATAATCCTGATAAAAGATAATGCCGCACTGGCTGTTTTGCGGAATGGAAATGACTACTATTATCTGCAAAAAGATATGACCGTTTCGGACAAGGTTGATCTGAAGGTTGCCAATTTCTTTCCTAAAATCAAAGATATCGGCCGCGATCTCAATGTTCATAATAGGGCATTCGCTGTTCCCATGGAATACAATTCGCGGGACGAGCACAGCGCCATTTATTTGCCGCCGTCTTACCTGGTAGACCTGGGTATGACATCGAGGTTGATGGAATTCAAAAACCCTTTCCGCAAAGTTGGCGACTATTCTGAGGACTTTACCCAAGAATACAATATAGGCTATACCAATACAGTGAATTTGAGCAATAACTGGCTCTCTGTATTATTTTATTCGATAGAAGAGCTTTTCATATCGGGTCGGGGCCAGATGTATAATGGAAAAAATCTAGTTATCCTGGATAAGAAAAAGAATAAGGTTTATAGCTACAATTTCGAAACAGATTACAGACGCCAACGGGACTTTGGTGAATCGACGGCGATAGGTTGCGATGTTAACGATATCAGGGGACTTAACGATAGTATGTACGAAGTAAAGACCGGTGCGGTGATATATGCCGATATGTATGATCCGGCCAAAGTACTTGTAGGCGGTACTTATTATCATTATTTGATTATGAGAGGAGGCAGGTTGGAAGAATTGCCCAACGAACGGTATTTTGGCTTTACCAAATACAGGAAAATGGACGACTCCTATCTCAATGGTTGTTATGAGCTGTCAATAGGCAGGGTCGCTGCGGACAAGGATATAAAAATCAATCGTATAACGCCCGATTTGTTGCTGTATATTAAAAATGAGATATATGCTGAGTATGGTTACCGGTTTAAGGATACGCGCTGGCAGCACGTATTTGAAGACATGCCCGCCTATTGTAATAAGGATGGCAAACCCATACCAGGTAAGGTCAGCGTTGACGATTCCCTAACTGATGTCGATAAATACAACATCAATTGGATCACCCAAAAACTGAAAGGCGCCAAAACATCTATCTTAGCAGCTAAATGAAAGTAGCGTGGAAGATATTAACTTATTTGGCCTTTATCCTGGTGCTGATCCTGTGCCTGGGCACGCTGCAGGACCTAAGTTTTAGACCCGATGTGGCTTTTCTGAAACTAAAGCAATTTGCGGTAAGGACCGGCTTTTACCTGCCGGCCTTTTACGCACATATTTTCGGCGCCTCTACCATCCTGATAGCGGGTTTCTTCCAGTTTTCGAAAAAGGTCCAGAATTACAAATCATGGCATAGAATACTGGGTAAAATATATGTTTTCGGCGTATTGGTTTTCGCCGCGCCGGGCGCTTATGTCATGACATTTTTCATCCATCGCGGAACGGGTGTTTTCATTTCGTTCCTGCTGCAAAATACTTTGTGGATTATTTTCACTTTATCGGCCTGGCTGTACGTGAAAAACCGCAAGATCGATCAGCATATCATGATGATGCGTAGAAGCTATGCTCTGGCCTTTGCCGCGGTTACGTTGCGATTTTATATTTTGATGCTGACAGTCTTAGGTCCCGGTGTTGCATTCGAGAATAACTACCTGATTATCGCTTTTGCGAGCTGGCTGCCAAATCTGTTAATTGCCGAACTGGCGAACTATTACTATCGCAGGAGATCGGTGGCCGGAAATTTAAAAGAAGTTGCCAACTAAAATTAATTACCTTTAAACCAAAGCTTTTGGCTTTCCGCCTTCTGCTTTCAGCTCACAATATGAGAAGAAGACCTTTCTATATATTCCCCTTAGGTATTGCTATCGGTATGGCTATAGGTGTTGCGCTTAACAGCATCGCCGTCGGTGCCGGCATGGGCGTTGCGCTGGGTATTGCAATGTCTACTATTTATGAAAAAAGAAGTCGACAAGAATAGCGGCAGCAACTTCTACTTTGCCTGGTAAACCTCAGTTCCTACAAGTACAATATTATCCACGTTATCAACCACCTCCCGTATCTTGCTATCGAGGTTCTTTACCGCATTCTCAAGTAGTTCGAAATATTCCCTTGGCGCCTGGTAGTCTTCGGCTTTGATCAGGTCCATCATGCCATTGATGGTAGTTAACGGGGCTCTGAATTCATGAGCCTGCATATGGGCAATTTTCAATAACGATTGGTTTTGGGCCAGTATTTTGTGCTCCCTGGTTTTGCGATCTGTAACGTCACGAATGATGTAGGAGATACCTATAATGTCATTGTTTGTGTCCCGTGCCGTTTCAAAGGATGCTTCCCAATAAATTATGCCGTGCGCCCCATAATCGGTAGAACCTTCTTCAAAAACCTTTTCGCCTTTAACCGCCTGGTTAAAACCGGCAATGAATTTGCTCACAAAATCGGGCGCGAGGAATTTTACCAGCATGCTACCGCGCTGCAGATCGGCATTGTGCACCTTCTTAATAAAATTATAAGCTACCTTATTAAAATCGAGCACTTCGCCGCTTCGACCCAAAAGCACGTGAAAGTTGGGGGCGCTTTCGAAAAATGAACGTAAAGTGATTTCGGCATTTTTAATCACTTTTTTCTGTTTATCCAGCTCTTTCCTGTTTTTCTCGAGCAACTCCTTGCTGATACGGTATTCCATCAGGTCGATGGCCTGTTTCGAGAGCATCTTCAGCATCAATTGCTGATGGTGGGTCAGATCATTAGGCTTGGTATCGATCACGCATAATCCGCCAATCTTTAGTCCATCACTGGTAATGAGCGGAGCTCCGGCATAAAATCGGATACCTAATTCGCCTGTAACGATCGGGTTATTGGCAAAGCGTTCATCCTTCGTGGCATCACGAACGATAAGCAGATCATCGTCAAGTATGGTATGTGTGCAAAAAGAGATTTCGCGCGGCAGCTCCCGCACATCGGTCCCCATTTTTACTTTCAGCCATTGAGTGTCTTTATCAATTAATGAAAGCAGGGCAATGGGCGTATCACATATTTCGGAAGCCAGTTGTACAAGCTCCCTGAATTCGGTGTCTGTTTCCAGCTCGAGGGTTTTAAAACGCTCTACCGCCAGTAAACGAATATTAGTATCGGCCATTGTCCGGGAATAGGGGTTATAGTTGGGATAATTGTATTTAGAACACTTAGTACGGTTTTGACCTCAAAAAGGTTATACAGAGCGTTTTAAAGCGGTTTTTTAAACCAATCCGTAACGCTGAAATTGAAAACTATATCTGGAAATCAGCGCTTTAAAAGATATTGTTTAAAAAGAATACGATCGATTGCGATGCCAATCAGGATGCCGGCAGTATATGAAACCAGGTCGCCCCAGAAAAATGTTTCGCCCAATATCATCCGGCCGAAAAAAGTGTCGCGCATATTATCGATCCAGGGCGCCTTATAAAGCTGACTGAATTCGATCGCATAGCTGATGATGATGCTGATGAGCGTGATCTTTTGTATGGATGAACGAGGATAAAAGAATCGCAATATAAAATAGATCATCGTTGCCCACAGCACATCGCCTACCCATAAAGGAACAACCGTGAATTTGCGAGAGAGTAACCCCAGCACAACAATGACACAGGTAAGCAGAAAATATTTTACCCTTAGCCTGGTCATCTCAATTCCCTAAAGGCATATTCTTAAACTGAT
>JAICXZ010000301.1 GCA_025934475.1 Mucilaginibacter sp.
AACCAAGTGTTAGTTGGGGCTCGTTTTTTAAGACCAGCATAGTTACCGTGGCGGTGGTAGGCGGTATCTGTGCAACCGTATCACTCATGTATTTCATTCGTAAGGCACGTAAACGCGGCGATGAAGTAAAAGAACAACAATTGAATATGCTACCTCTATGAAACATTCATCGGCTATAGTGATCGGCGCGGGCATTGTTGGCCTGGCAACGGCAAGGGCATTGGCTTTGCGCGGCTACCGGGTAACCATTTTTGAACGAAATGAACGTGCAGTTGGCGCCTCTATCCGCAATTTCGGAATGATATGGCCGATTGGGCAGGAAACGGGACCAATGTTTGAGCGGGCCATGCTATCGCGCAGCATCTGGAAAGAGGTCTGCACTGAAGCCGGCATCTGGCATAATGAAGTTGGTTCGCTCCACTTAGCTTATCACGATGACGAACTTCAGGCAATCACCGAATATGTTGAAGTAAACCAGGCACTGCGCGATTGCGCTTTACTCTCGCCAAAACAAGCGCTGGCAAAATCGCCGGCTGTTAATCCCGACGGCTTAAAAGGCGCCCTTTGGAGTGGAGAGGAGATGATTGTTGAGTCACGCGTAGCGGTTGGGCAAGTTGCTAAATACCTCGAAGAAAAATATGGTGTTGAATTCCATTGGAATACGGCCATCAACCGGATAGAATCCCCTAAAGTATTTTCAGGCGAGCAGATATGGGAAGCCGATGAGATATTCGTCTGCAGTGGCGCCGATTTTGAAACGCTTTACCCGGAGTTATTTCTAGGGACCGACATCACCAAATGCAAATTGCAAATGATGCGCCTGGTGGCCCAACCCGATGGCTGGCGCATAGGCCCATCGCTTTGCGGAGGGTTGTCGATGATCCACTATCCGGGTTTCCAGGCTGCGGCATCATTGCCTCAACTGAGGAAGCGGTACGAAGAACAATATGGCGACTACCTGCAATGGGGTATCCACGTGATGGTATCGCAAAACGGTAATGGCGAGCTAACCATTGGCGATTCGCATGAATACGCCCTGGTACACGATCCTTTCGACAAAGAATTTATTAACCGGATGATAACCGATTACTTACACACTTTCGCCAACTTTAAAGACTGGAAACTGATGCAATCGTGGCACGGCATCTATCCCAAAATGATGGACGGCCGCGCCGAATTGATCCTTGATCCGGAAGAAGGTGTAACCATCATCAATGGCCTTGGCGGCAACGGCATGACGCTGTCGTTTGGGCTGTGTGAGCAGTATATTGGCAGCCGGTAGGCTGGGTTGTACGTTATACGTTTGACGTTGTACGTACTTTGCCCTTAATTTGAACTTTGCATTAAACATATAACGTACTACGTCAAACGTACAACCAAAATGGACTCAAGACGCGATTTCCTCAAAAAAGCGGCACTGTTAGCCGGCGCAACCGGAATGGCCAACCTCATCCCTGCTTCGATTCAAAAAGCTATGGCGATCAATGCGCCCGAGGGCAGTACCTATATGGATGCCGAGCACATTGTGATACTGATGCAGGAAAACCGATCTTTCGATCATTGTTATGGTACGTTAAAGGGTGTTCGTGGCTATAATGATCCAAGGGCCATAAATCTGCCCAACGGCAATATCGTTTGGCTGCAATCCAATGCCGCGGACGAAACCTTTGCGCCTTTCCACCTGGATATAAAGAATACCAAAGCTACCTGGATGAGCTCGCTGCCACATTCCTGGGCCAACCAGGTGAATGCTCGTAACGATGGCAAATTTGACAAGTGGCTCGACGAGAAAAAGAACGGCATTAAAGAGTATAGCCACATGCCGCTCACCATGGGTTATCATAGCCGTGAGGACATCCCATTCTATTATGCACTGGCTGATGCCTTTACGGTTTGCGATCAGAATTTCTGTTCGTCATTAACGGGCACCAATCCCAATCGCCTTTATTTCTGGACCGGCACCGTTCGCGAAGAGCAGCATGAGGATTCAAGAGCTCATGTTTGGAACGACGATATGGACTATGGTACGCTCAAATGGAAAACATTTCCTGAACGCCTTGAAGAATTGGGTATCTCGTGGAAATGTTACCAGAACGAAGTAGCTATTGATACCGGTTTTGATGGAGAGGAAGATCCATGGCTGTCAAATTTCCAGGATAACCCGCTGGAGTTTTTCGGGCAATACAACATCCATCTATATCCAAAACATATTGAGGCACTTGAAAAAAGGTCGACCCAAATACCGGCAAGAATTGAAGAGCTGCAAAAGAAAATCGATTCGCTTCCTGCCGGTGATGCTCATATTGATCATCTGAAACACGAGCTGAAGGACCTGCAAGGTTATCTTGATTCGGTAAAAAAGGAGAAGGAAACTTATAAGTCTGGTGATTTCGATAAGCTGTCTGATCATCATAAAAGCATCCACCGTAAAGCCTTCAGTTCAAATGAAAGGGATCCGCATTATCGTACGCTCACAACTTTAAAGTACGACGACAACGGTACGGCACGCGAAGTGCAGGTGCCCAAAGGTGATGTGCTGCACCAATTCAGGGAAGATGTAAGGAACGGCCACTTGCCAATGGTTTCATGGCTTACAGCGCCAGAGCATTTCAGTGACCATCCGAGCTCGGCATGGTATGGTGAGTGGTATTTGTCGGAGGCGATCGATATCCTGACCCAAAATCCCGAAGTGTGGAAGAAAACAATCTTTATATTGGCCTATGATGAGAACGACGGCTATTTTGACCACGTTCCACCGTTTACAGCCCCGCATTCGCATAAAGAAGGCACCGGCAAAGTATCCAAAGGATTAGATACCCGCACCGATTTTATAACCCTCGAACAGGAACAGGAAAGAAAAGGCTTCCCGGAACCGTTTGACCGCGAATGTTCTATTGGCCTGGGCTTCCGTGTGCCTTTGGTAATTGCCTCGCCTTGGAGCAAGGGTGGATGGGTGAATTCAGAAGTATTCGATCATACATCAACCCTCCAATTTCTCGAACATTTCTTAACGAAAAAAACAGGCAAAAAAGTTGTAGAATCCAACATCAGCGACTGGCGCCGTACGGTCTGCGGTGACCTCACCTCGGTTTTCAGGCCATACAATAGCGAACAGCAGCAAAACCCGGATTTTGTAAAAAGGGATCCGTTTATCGAAGGCATCCATAAAGCTCAGTTCCGCAAACTGCCTGATGATTATAAACTCTTCTCAAAAACTGAAATAGAAGCCTTTAACAAAGCGCCGCATGCCTCGCCTTACATGGCACAGCAGGAAAAAGGCATCAAGCCATCGTGTGCTTTGCCTTATGAGCTTTATGCCGAAGGCAAATTGAACGCCGATAAAAGCGCATTTGAGATCCAATTCACTGCAAGTAATAAGGTATTCGGAGATAAAACGCTAGCTGCTCCGTTCAACGTGTATGCTCCCGGCCGCTACAAAAAACGTGACGGCGATGGCTTTGAAGATGTGCGCACCTGGGCCTATGGTTTGATACCAGGCGATTCATTGTCAGACAACTGGCCTTTGAACGAATTCGAAGACAAAAATTATCATCTCAGGGTTTACGGTCCCAATGGATTTTACCGCGGGTTCATGGGTAGCGTCCAGGATCCTGCTGTCAATATCGATTTTAATTATCAGAAAGGGCAAACCTCAGGCAAAAAGCTCTCGGGGAATGTGGAGTTGATGCTGGTAAACCTGGGCTCAGAATCGCAAACTGTTGAGATCACTGACCACGCGTACAAGGCCAACGATCATAAAAAAATATTGCCCGCTTCGGGTAAATCAAGCCTGGTACTCGATCTCACGAAAAGCCATGGGTGGTATGATTTCAGCGTTAAAATTAGCGGAAACAGCCTTTTCGAACGCCGTTTCGCCGGCCGGGTTGAGACGGGGAAATCAAGCTATAGCGATCCTTTTATGGGCCGTGTGGTATAATTTTCGGCCATGTTAATTACCCCGGATTTGTCAGCCGTTTTTAATATTGCTTTGTAAATTTCCTGTTATATTATTAACTTGTGTTAAATTTACCTCAATGTTAAGGTAGGATTAAGTTTGCTCCATTTTAACAATAAAGCCAAAACCCGTTATTACTTTTGGCTTTATCAGAACCTAACAATTACGTAACCCCTATGGTTCAAGCGAGGAAGAAAAAGATACTGTTTATAACGGGTTCGATCAATCAAACTACGCAGATGCATCAGATTGCTGAGCAGCTGCCTGAATATGATTGCTGGTTCAGCCAGATATTCACTGATTCCAAATTCATCAAATCTATTATTAAGCGCACTTCATGGGTCGACGGCACAGTTATGGCCGGCCAGTTCAGGAAGCGGTCAGAAGAATACGTATTGCAGCATAACCTGCAGATGGATTATGCCGGAAAGCTAAATAAGTATGATTTGGTAGTATACTGCTCGGATATGATCATCGCCGACAGCCTAAAAAAGAACAAAACGATCTGGGTACAGGAAGGCATGATAGATAAACCCAATTTTCTTAGCAAAGTAGTCAGATCATTAAAGTTGCCCAGCTACCTAAGCGGTAACACCGCTTTGAACGGTTCAGGCAATGCATGCGATATCTATTGCGCCGCATCAAACGGCTACAGGGACTACTTTTCTAAACTCGGTACAGAGCGCGAACGGATATATGTAACGGGTATGCCTAACTACGATAACTGCGCGGCATTGTTATATAACGATTTTCCCTACCACGATTACGTGATGGTTGCCACCACCGATATGCGCGAGACTTACCGAAAGGAGGACCGGCCTGCGTTTATCAGGCAATGCGTCGATATAGCCAATGGTCGCCCGCTACTGTTCAAGCTGCACCCGAATGAGAAATTTGACCGTGCCGAAGCTGAGATCAAAGAATATGCCCCTGCGGGAACTTTAATATTTCAAAGCGGCCGTACCGATCACATGATAGCCAATTGCTCCGAATTGATCACCCAATATTCGACCGTGGTCTATACCGGTTTGGCTTTAGGCAAAAAGGTGCATTCTTATTTTGATCTAAATGAGTTGAAGCGTCTTGCCCCCTTGCAAAATGCCGGCACTTCGGCTAAAAATATCGCCAATATTTGCCGTGCTTATGTTGAGTTCAACGGCGATAGGAAAG
This sequence comes from Mucilaginibacter sp., assembly GCA_025934475.1. GTDB lineage: Bacteria > Bacteroidota > Bacteroidia > Sphingobacteriales > Sphingobacteriaceae > Mucilaginibacter. The sequence continues at coordinate 5,126 of JAICXZ010000301.1, forward strand.
ACTTTTTAAGGCAGTTCAAATATAAAGCAGAAAAGATCC
>JAICXZ010000553.1 GCA_025934475.1 Mucilaginibacter sp.
GTCTTTTTTATCCAGGGGATAATAAGTGTTGAGTTTTGCTTTATTGCCCATTAATTTCCCTTCGATATAAAAAATGCAACTGAATCGGGAATGACCATGACCGTCGTCGCCCGTGCCATTAAAATAATAGCCGGTAACCAATTTAGTTTTAGGATTATAGGCAATCCTTAATTCATCGTATTTTCCGGAGGCAATTGTATTGTTTCTATTGGCCGGAGTATTGAAAATTATTCCCCCAAAGAGCAAAATAAATAAGGCTCTCATATTGTAATTTTGTGCGCCTAAAGATAGCCATTGAAGCATATTGCAGTTATATTATAAAAACAGAAAGCTTTTTTACTTTTTACTTTTTAGTTTTGATTTATAATGATATATTTGCGCCTCTTTTAGGAGAATTAAAGCAATGAAGAAAGACCTGCATCCAAAGAATTATAGATTAGTTGTTTTTAAAGATATGTCAAACGACTACGCTTTCTTAACAAAATCTTGCATAGATACCCGCGAAAGCATTAAATGGGAAGACGGCAATGAATATCCATTGATAAAGCTCGAAATTTCGCACACTTCACACCCGTTCTATACTGGTAAGATGAAGCTGGTAGATACTGCAGGACGTATCGATAAATTCCGCAGCCGTTACAACAAAAAGTAATAGGCTAACTGATAAATTATTAAAAGGTCTCCCGGTACATCGGGGGACTTTTTTATTTTTGCGCCATGGCAATTATCTTATTTGACGATAACGCACATCAAACGCTGCTACCTTTAACATTTACCCGCCCTGTGGCCGACCTGCGCATCGGGATACTTACGATAGCGGAAAAATGGGGCAAATATCTTAAGACAGACTTTTCGTACCATACACAGCCTTACTTAAGCAATAAGTTTCACATCAAAGTGGGAGCCGATAATTTATTTATTAATGGCTCGGTTTGCCCTGATGAGCAACTGTTGGAGGCTGTTGAAAAACTAAAAACCGGGGAGGCCCTAAAAAAAGGCGATAAACTGATTGCCATCAATCTATCGGAGGCCGACGCATCAAGTTTTGAGCCAGGTACCAAGTACGACGATGTGACCAGCTATGAAGGTTCGCCGATCGTATTGACTTATCCTGAAGACATTTTTAAACACAACGATACCGAACTTCAGAAAGACTATCAATTGTTGACCAAGGGCCGCCAAAGTGCCACTATCAGCAATACTAATGTGATCATCGGTAATGATTTCTTTGCTGAAGAAGGTGCTATTGCCGATTGTTCTACTTTCAACACTACCCGCGGCCCAATTTACCTGGCTGCCGATACAGAAGTGTGGGAAGGATGTCACATCCGCGGCGGATTTGCACTTTGCGATCATTCGCAGGTGAAGATGGGCGCCAAAATATATGGGGCCACTACAGTTGGTCCTTATAGCCGTGTTGGTGGTGAGATCAACAATGCGGTGATCTGGGGTTATTCGTCCAAAGGTCATGAAGGTTACCTGGGCAACTCAGTAATGGGCGAATGGTGCAACATCGGTGCCGATACCAATAATTCGAACCTGAAAAACAACTACGCCGAAGTGAAGTTGTGGGATTATACAACACAACGCTTCCGTCGCACGGGCATGCAGTTTTGCGGCTTAATCATGGCCGACCATGCCAAATGCGCCATCAATACCATGTTCAATACGGGTACGGTAGTAGGAGTAAGCGCCAATGTGTTTGGAGCCGGTTTCCCGCGTAACTTTGTCCCCGATTTTTCATGGGGTGGGGCGCAGGGTTTCGAGGTATATACGCTGAAAAAGATGTACGAAACAACCGAAAAGGTTTTTGAACGCCGCGATAATCGTGTTTTTAACGATGCAGAGCGTGAGATACTAAAAACTGTTTTTGAGTTAACAGAGGAATATAGAAGATTTTAGTCAATGGTCGATGGCCCATAGACCATAGCCATTTTGGATAAAGAAAATTAAATCAACACATAACTAAATTGCCATCGACTATGGACCATGGTCTATGGACTAAAACTAAAGACATGAGAAAAAAAATTGTTGCCGGAAACTGGAAAATGAACATGGATTACGAAGAGGGCCTGTCCTTGTTCTCTGAAGTATTAAATATGGCTCACGATGAAGTAACCGGCAAACAGCACATTGTGGTATGCAGCCCTTTTATACATCTGCATAGCCTGGTACAAATGGCGAAAGGGAATACCAAGGTTTCTGTTGGTGCACAAAACGCCCACCAGGCCGAATCAGGTGCATTTACCGGCGAAACTTCCGCTAAGATGATTCGCTCGACAGGCGCTGAATATGTGATCCTGGGTCACTCGGAGCGCCGCCAGTACTTTGGTGAAACCAATGAACTGCTGGCAAAAAAGGTTTATACAGCGTTGAAGCATTCACTTAAACCCATATTCTGCATCGGCGAAACTTTGCAGGAACGCGAAAGCAATGTGCATTTCGATGTGATTAAAAGTCAGCTGGCTGAGGGTTTGTATCATCTTGATGCGGGTCATTTCGGCCAGGTAGTAATCGCTTATGAACCTGTTTGGGCCATTGGTACGGGTGTTACCGCAACGTCGGCACAGGCGCAGGAAATACATGCTTTCATCCGTAAGGAAATTGCCGCTAAATACGGCCAGGAAGTAGCCGATCACACTTCTATCCTATACGGAGGCAGCGCAAACCCTAAAAACGCTCCTGAATTATTTGCACAGCCCGATATCGATGGCGGCCTCATAGGCGGTGCCTCATTAAAATCGCGCGATTTTACAGATATTGCTAAGGTGTTTAATTGAGATATGAGATGTGAGATTTGAGATACGAGACAGAGTTTCAAATCTCATATCTCAAATCCAGATTGGAGTCTCACATCTCAAATCTAAATGAAGAAATTGCTTAAAATACTGTTACCGCCCTTCATAGCGTTCACGGTATTTTTTATTGCAGTGCGGTATAGCCCTTTTTACTTTAACCTGCGGCCTGACGAAATGGGCGATGGCGATCTGGAGAGCTTTATGTCTTACTATCGCTATCTGCTGCCCCCATGTTTTGTGACGGCCATTTTAACCCAGGTGCTTATTTTTATTCCTATTTGGAATAGAATGATCGATAAATCTGTTAGAGCGAAAGTGCTCACCTTTCTGGCAATTTGCCTGGTTTCCCTGATATTGTCGGCTGGAATCGCATATGCCATGTGGGATAATTTTTCAAGAATACACCTGGAAAAACTATGCTTATTTATGACCGCTGTTCAAATTGCGTATTGGGTGATGAACATAGGGGTTATGTACTTTATAGACAGGCGGCAGGTCCAACCGGAAGAAACTGAAACACAAACCTCATGAATTACTACGAATTGCATTTTACCCTGGTAAACGCAGAGGATTACCAACAGGATCTGTTGATCAACGAATTGGCAGATATCGGCTTCGATACTTTCGAGCAGGTCGAATTAGGCTTCCATGCTTATGTTGCGGAAACAGACTTTAATAAGCAGGTTTTGGATGACCGCATTGCGCATTTTCGCGGACAGTTCCA
>JAICXZ010000005.1 GCA_025934475.1 Mucilaginibacter sp.
AATTTTACCAACAACATCCTCGGTGCCAAACAATTGTTTTGCCCTTGATGCGGTTAATACGACATCATATTTATTATGCAGTGCCGTCGCCTTTGTACCATATTTTAACGGAAAATTGAAAACAGTAAAAAGAGACTGATCTGCGAATCCAACCGCTGCACGAAGCGTGTTGTTACCTGTTTGTACCAGGTTTTCGCCCCATGGATCTTGCAAACGGACATAGCTGATTACATCGGGAAGATCCTTTTTCATCGCCTCGCCCCAGGTCTCGTTTGTGGGGCCACTATAATCAGTGGACGCATTAATGCCATCTGCATCTGGCATTCCCTCGTGCAAATAAACCCTGTATATATCGTTGGCATTCTTATGGAACTTGTCGAAACTGAACTCATGAACAGAATACAACAAAAGCAAGCTAAAGCATGCGATGCCTGCAGACAAACCGAATACATTTATAAAAGCGAAGATTTTCTGCTTCTGCAAGTTGCGGAAAGCAACCTTAAGGTAATTCCTGAACATGGCGCGAACATTTAATAAAGACGCAACAATTTAACCAAATAAAATGCCACGCCGATATAACTCTAACAATCAGAAAATTACAAGAAACCAGATCAACGAAACTGTTCGTATATGATACAGTGGGTGTGCGGGGACGGAACGGTGATTCTTCGATAGTTGATTGGGTTGATTAAGTTAGTTCGAAGAACCATTCAACTTAATCAACTCAATCCAACTTAATCAACCTTTCTTAAACTTCTCCTTCAACTGAGCCAGCATGTCATCATCAACTGGGCGCGCCGGGGTGTCGTCCTTCTTTTTGAAAGGTGGGCGGTTTTGTTGTTGATTCCGGTTATCGGGTTTGTGGAATTCTTTTTTAGGCTGATACTGTGCAGGCCTTTGCTCAGCGGGTTTGTGTTGCGCTTCTGTCGCTGCGGCTGGTTTGCTTTCAGCAGGTTTCGCTGCTTCAGCCGGTCTTGGCTGCGCGGGTCTTTGCTGCTGACGCTCTGCGGCTCTTTTAGCGTTCCAGCGGGTGTATATTTCTTCGAGCTTGCGTTTGGTATACAGCGGAAAATCTCCCTGCATCATCCATGAGTAGTAACTTGGCTCTGCAGTGAATACATCTTCAACCTTTTTGCCTTTATGCTTGCCAAAGTTGAAAATCTCTTCGCCTTTCTCGTTGTAAATCATGCGGCCAGCAAAATCCAGCGGACGATTGAGATTGGTAAAACTATGCAATGCTTCAACATCGTTAACGATTGGCTGGCTTATTTTACCGGCTTTGTCCTCCCAATCGGCACCGGCATACCTGTCCAGTTGCGCGAGCAGCACCTCCATAGTAGCACGGGTATCGGCCTCGGCAGAGTGGGCATTCACGATCTGCTTATTGCAGTAAAACTGATATGCCGCCTTCAGCGTGCGTTGCTCCATTTGGTGGAATATGTTCTGAACATCGACGAAAAACCGATTCTCCAGATCGAAAGCAACCCCAACTCTCAGGAATTCTTCCATCAGCATCGGGATATCAAACTTATTTGAATTGTATCCGGCCAGGTCGCTATTGCCAATAAATTCTGCAACATCAGCCGCTAGGGCTCCGAATACCTTCTCGTCCTTGATGTCTTCATCATAAATACCATGAACCAGCGATGATTCGATAGGTATCGGCATGCCTGGGTTTACACGCCAGGTTTTTACTTCTTCACTGCCATCCGTGTTTAATTTTATCACAGACAACTCAACGATACGGTCCGCTCCTACATTGGTTCCTGTTGCTTCGATATCGAAAAAGGCCAGCGGTCGTTTTAGATTTAGCTTCATATATAATTATTAGCGAGCCCGTAAAGGTCTAAAAAAGTTTTGAGGGATTAAATTTTTTAGATACCTAAAATATCCATTTAATTTATTTAATTTGAACGAAACTAAACTTTAGGAACAATTATGAGACGATTTTTACCGCCGATCTTGTGTCTATGCCTTATCAGCACAGCGGTTTCAGCACAGGATTTTGAGTTTGGAACTGTTGATAACAACGCCCTTAGCATGCAAAAGTATGACAAGGATACTTCGGCCCACGCGGTGGTTCTGAATGAGTATGGTTCCTCGCGCATTAACTTCGATAACGATTACCGAATAGTAATTACCTTCATGCGCCATATCAAAATAAAGTTTTTTGATAATAAGGACTTTGAAGGTGAAGGCACTTTCGAGGTTCCGCTTTATGTGGGTAACGAAACTAGCTACGAGCAAATTGAAGAGATTAAAGGGATCACATTTTACAAGGATGAGAACGGCAACGTACAAAAGGCCGAATTAGATCCCAAGAAGATTTACAAGAGCAAGGATTCAAAACATTGGTCGACTATAAAATTTGCCATGCCCTCACTGCGTCCGGGGTGTATAATAGACGTAACCTATAAAGTCATATCGCCTTACCTATTTAACTTTCAGGGATGGGCGTTCCAAGGGCATATACCTAAAATCAATTCGTTATATGAGGTACATATACCTGGTTTTTGGGAATACAATGCTTCGTTAAGAGGATATTTAAAACTTACCACTAATAAGGCCATTGTTGAAAGAACCTGTTTGACCTACGGTGGTGGCGGTGGAATGGCAGGTGGCGCCACCGCCGATTGCTCTGACATTCTTTACGGCATGACTGACGTACCTGCTTTTGTTCCTGAAGATTATATGACATCTGAAAAAAACTTCAAATCGGCAATTAGCTATCAACTGGTACAGGAAACAGATTTCCAAACCGGAACTAAAACCAAGTACACTAAAGACTGGAAAGACATTGATCATTTTCTTAAAACATATGAGGGTTTTGGAACACAGCTTAAGCGTACAAGCCTGCTCAAGGACAGAATCGCGCCTGCCATTGCGGGGAAAACCGATGAATTGGAAAAAGCCAAAGCAATTTATACCTACATAAAAAACACTGTTAAATGGAATGATATGTCTAACTGTGTAAGTGATGATGGAATAAAACAGGCACTCGATAAACATAGTGGCAATTCCGCCGACATCAATTTGAGCCTAATAACAGCCCTTAACGCAGCAGGAATACCGACCGAGGCTCTTTTATTGTCAACCAGATCACATGGCGGTCTGAATAAGCTTTATCCCGATCTTAACGATTTCAATTATGTTGTGGCGAAGGCCACAATAGGTAGCCAAACCTATTTGTTGGATGCTACCGAGCCTTTGATGCCTTTTGGAATGTTGCCTTTACGATGTCTCAATGACCAGGGCCGGGCATTTAGCCTCGACAAGCCTTCCTATTGGTTCGATATCACTACGCCGCAGCGCGAAAAAACAACTTACACATTTGATCTAACGATGCAGGATGATGGGAAGATGAAAGGCACTATTACCCGCTATTCGATCGGTTATAGTTCCTATTTAAAAAGGCAGGAGATAAAAAAATTCAACACGACCGATGAGTATCTTGAGCATGTAGGCGAAGAGTCAGGAAGTGGCATCAAAATCTTAAAGTCGAATGTCACTAATATAGATAGCCTTGACAATGCTATAGCTGAGACTTTCCAAGTGGAGATTAATTCAACCGACAAAATGAACAATGGTCGTTTTGGCATTAATCCTTTTCTGCTCGACCGGATTAAAACTAATCCATTTAAACTTGCCCAACGCGACTACCCCGTAGATATGGGCATGCCGACCGAAGAACACTATATTGTTAATATACATTTACCGGCACAGTATACACTCGAAAACCAACCGCAGCCGATTGCATTTGGTTTGCCAAACCAGGGAGGAAGATTCATGACCGCCTTCCAGAGCGACAATAATACCTTTACGTTTTCCTATGTAACACAGATCAACAAATCGGTTTATGGCCCTGAGGAATATCCTTATTTGAAAGAGCTATATAACAAGATCATCCTCGCGGAAAAGAACGAACTGATATTTAGGAAAAAATCATGAGGCACTTGTGTTTTTGCTTCATATTGTTGATTTCTACCTTACGGGTATCAGCGCAAAACAACTATTCCGCGAGCCTGATCCCAAAGGGCTTGCTTTCTTATGCCAGCGCGGTCATAAGAAATGAAGAGACGACGATTGAGGTGGTAAGTACTGGTGATGTTGAATATCATGTAAAAACAGTCACAACTGTTCTGAATAAAAACGGAGATGAAAAAGTAACCACAAATTTACGGTACGACAAGATGACGTCGGTAAGGTACATCAAAGGCTTTATCTATGACGAGTTTGGGAAAATAAGTCAAAAAATAAATGAAAGGGATTTTGACGACTATGCGCTAACGGATGGTTTTTCACTTTATCAGGACAATCGTTTCAAGCACTTCACAAAAACCGCCGATCACTACCCGTATACAATAGAAATTGAATATGTATTAAAGATGCATCAATCTCTTTATTTCCGGGATTGGGAACCCAACTTGCAGAGTAATGTCGCGATCGAAAAAAGTTCGTTCAAATTTATTTGTGATCCCGCGTTTAGTCTTAGGTACAAAGAATTTAATGTGCCGGGCAAAGTAGAAATGTCAACAAATAAGGCCGGAAAAAAGATTTACACCTGGCAAATAGCGAATATAAATGCGTGGAGGGATGAACCACTGACTCCACCGGAAAACAAAAATGAAATTAAAGTACTCCTGGCTCCGGAAAGGTTTGCTTATGAAAAATATAGCGGCTCCTTCGCAAGCTGGCAGCAACTGGGTAAATGGGAATATGATAATTTGCTAAAGAACCGAACTGTGTTGCCTGAGGCCACAGTCCAATACATCAAAAGCGTCACTGCTGATATAAAGGATCCTAAACAAAAAGCCAAAATGGTGTATGAATACATGCAGCAAAAAACGCATTATATAAGCATTCAAGTGGGCATTGGGGGGCTGCAACCTTTTACAGCTGAAGAAGTTGACAAAGTTGGCTACGGTGACTGCAAAGCCCTGGTGAACTATACCCATGCACTGTTACAGGCCATCGGCATTGACTCTTACTATTGCGAAGTTTATGCGGACCACGACGACCAAATTAGTCTGATAAGCGACTTTCCAAGCATACAAGGCAATCATATAATCTTATGTCTTCCATTTAAAAACGATACCACCTGGCTCGAGTGCACGAGTCAAAATTACCCATTTGGTTACCTGGGCGATTTTACCGATGACCGGACTGTTTTAGCATGTACGCCAGACGGCGGCAAACTGCTGCATACCCCTAAATATGCGGCGGATAAAAACACGGTAACGCGTAAAGCTAATTTTACGCTGAGCGAAAGCGGAGACCTCGCAGGCCAGATGCAAACTACTTTTAAAGGACTGGAATATGACGACAGGGACCCTACGATAGAAAAGGCCAAAACAGAATGGTCAAAAGACTTCAAAAAATACTATGGTATCAACAATGTTTTCATTAAAAAATTAGACTATAAACAGGAGAAAACGATTGATCCCGTAACTTCCGAGCAGGTTGAATTAAGTGCACGCGATTACGGCGCTATTACCGATGGTAAATATTATTTCTCGCTCAATTCAGTTGATCATACTGCGTCGTCAATCAAACATATTCGCAACCGGGCCAACCCTGTAACGATTACTCACGGACGCACTTTTGTTGACGAAATAACTTATAACCTGCCCAAAGGCTACCAATTGGATTCGGAACCGTTGAATGTCTCGATCGATAAAACATTCGGGAATTTTACCGCAACCATGTCGATAAAAGGAGACCAATTGATCTATACGCGCAAATTCCAGATCAAAGACGGCACTTACGACAAGGATGTTTACCAGGATATAGCAGATTTCTACGATGCCGTTATCGATGCCGACAATTACAATGTGACCCTGGTAAAGAAATAATCAGCTGAAAATGATAATACCCAGGATAATGCCGATCACCATAATGATGTAAAGCAATATTTCCGTTTTGGCAAATCGCTTGTATTTGGTCCAGAAATCGTATCTATCTTTTTCGTCGGGCATGCTGCAAAGTTAGGGTTTTAGTTGCAGAGGTTGTAGTAGTTGGAAAAGTTGTAGAGGTTTTAGGGTTGCAAAAATTGCAAATCCGGTTCTATCCCTATTTACCTGGCTGACTGTCGATAACATCGTTTACCGAACCGCAGCGTGAGAAATATTTGTACATATAAGGATCGTGCAGCTTTACAATTATGACCCCTTTGGTGGAGCTGGCGTGCACATAGTAGCCGTTTTGAAGGTAGACGCCCACATGGCCGAATTTCCTGCCGTCATAATCAAAAAATACCAGGTCGCCCTCTTGTAATTCTTCCTCGTATTTACGCTTGATGACCGTTACTTGCTGACTGGTGGTTCTGGGTATGTTGATGCCGTAAACCTGCTGTTCCAATAGCTGCGTCAATCCGGAGCAATCGACCCCATCATGATCCGAGCCGCCAAATTTGTACGGCGTGCCCATCCATTGATCAATAAAAGCGTATAACCGGCCATTTTGTATTTGGGTTGGATCGACTCCTAATATCTGGGCATATTTTTCGGCTATGGACGGCTGCGGCGCAACAACTTCGCCCGGCTCCCCTCTCATCACCGCCTTTTTGGAATGACACGACGACAGCACAACAACGGCAAATAACAGCAATAAGGATAAATACCTTTTGATCATGTTATAAAAATACGGGGATGGGCGGTGTTGGGTTACAAGGTATTTTTAACATACTAACATCTTATTTCAGATTTATGAATTACGATTTACGATTTGTATTAAAAAAATCGTAAATCTAAAATCGTAACTCGTAAATCAATTCCCCCGCTTCGTGTTCAACTCCTTCACCATCCTCCATGTTAGTAGCCCAAGAACGATAAGCACAGCGACTAGGGCTGCCCAGATATAGGGCGTATAATTGCGTGCTACCGGTATTATCGCAACGCCAAAAACCGGGTTTTTATATATCGCCGAATGCCGAATTACCGGGAATTCAGTTATCGGCTTTGAATGAAGGAAGCTTAGGTCATAGCTTGGCGCCTGAGCTGCAGCATTACCTGTTAAAATGTAATACTTACGCCCTTTTTCGAGGTAAGCTATTGCATAACGCTTCAGGTCAAACGCCGTGATGTCTCTTATGTCGAGAGCTTTATCGTCGCCATTGATAATCTCAAGGCGCAAACGGCTTGTTTTGCCTACACAGGGAACCATGTCGGCCCCTGATGAAGATATCTGCCCGCTGTAAAGCAGTTCTTCAGGCTGATGGCCAACGTCATATATACTTATCGTTCTATCGTAATATTTTGGCGAAGCGATGTTTAACCGGAGTCCGGATATGTAATAATCATCATTTAAATCCACTACATAGCTTGTTTGCTTTTTACCCGGCATAATGGCTGTTTTGAATGTGGCGATGGGCCTAACCATTCGTTCAGCCGACGATGTATAAATACCCGACCTGACAATTTTAATCGGGTCTCTCTTTTTGTTATTGATCGCTACTTTGTAGTAGCGGTATTTACTCGTTGGGAAATTCAGCGCGTATTCATATTCCGGATTTTTGCCATCGTCTGCACCCTGGAGATCAATATCCTCCTTTATGGCAAACCAGTGTTTCAAATCGTCGCTGCCGGACAGGTTTGCCTGCCGGCTTACCGCCGTATTTTTAAAGGTGAGCCATAGTTTGTTTATTCTGCCCGCAGAAGTCGCGTCCGCTATGAAAACTGTTTTCGTGCTGTTGGCATCATCCTGCTTTATCTCCGGAAAGGGTGTAAATGACACTCTATTTTCCTCGGGCAAGGCTTCCATTACAGAAAACGCTGTAAAGTTTCCGTTTTCATCTGTCAGACGAATGTCGAGCAATCCCCTGCTGGCACAATCGGCCACAAACTTGGGATCGAGCCAGATTTTGTAAACCCCGGTCGAGTCGATCGTGGTTACGTCTGCACGATATCTGAACTTGTTTTGCTGGGCGCTAGTACCCAGGCATAACAGGCTCAACGCAATGGCAAAAACAATTCCGGATTTAATCTTTCGGTTTACGCTCATCATCAGTTATAATATATTTCACCTTTTGATACATAAACGATATAATGAGCAGCAGCACGCCGAGGCAGAAGAATGCGGCTATTTTGCCGGCCGCCGGAATATTCTCTATATCGTAAGCAAAAAGTTTCACCAAAGTTATGGTGAACAGGGTTAACGAAATAATGCGCAGCACCCTTGTTTTGTAGCGCATACCCAGCCACATAAGCACAAATGACAATATGCCCCATAATACAGGCAGCCCCGTTTTGATGTAGATGGTTTGGATATGTCCCAGATCGGCTCCCTGCGTATAAAACAATGAATTGGTAAGCAGGCATATCTCCAAACTAAGGAAAAGCACCAAACTGCCGGATATCAGCCAACTGCCTGGTTTCGCCATCGATCCAAAACTTTCGCGGGCTAAGGCAGTCAGCCGTAAAAATGTTAATACAACGAACAGCGCTGCGATCCAATGGGCAACAAAATGAGATGAGCTGATTTTATGCGTAAGCAAAATGCTTGCCTGCACGTCGAAATATTGCTGGGTGAATAACAAATAAACAACGATAGCAATTGAGAACATAACCGTTTCGGCTTGCCAGCCTATTGCCATTGCCGGTACTTTCCGGGCCAGCCATGTAAACAAATACATAAATACCGGCAAATATAGCATGAGGTATAAATAGTTGAGTCCGGTATCGGAATAACGGCTTACAAACTGATGGTTGATTTCGAACGCACCAGCGCAGAACAATAAAATGAATGCAACATATTTGAAGATGGGGGGAGACGCCAGCCTGCTATCGGCAGCAGATTTGTTTACCAACGCATAAAGCAGAAAACTACAAAGTGATGAGAACGCAGTAGTTATAAAGCCTTTGTTGGCGATGATAGCCATCTTGTGTAACGAATCGGCATACAATTGAAACCAATCTATCACAAGGCTGCAAAACATAGCCACCCAAATAATCATCGAGGCCCACTGCATCAGTTTAATATTTGATTTGGTAAAGAGCCAATACAGCAATACGCTCTCGGCGGCCCAAAACAGCGTTATAAAATGACCATGCAATTGTATTGGCGCGGTTAGCGACAAAAAGGTGAGCGTAATACCGACAAGCAAATACAGGATATTGATATCGGCTCTTTTGCTTCTGAACAGGAAGAACGAGAACAGCAAGTTCAAGCCCCCTATGGCCGAGCAAAACAATCCACGAAACTGATCTTCCCTCATCAGATGCAACAGGTATAGCCCAGCCGAAAAATATAGTGCCGTATTGACCAGCAGGATAGTAAAATCGGAGGACAGGAAAGCCTTGTTCTCTTTGATATTGTTGGCAATATTAACCAGGAAAAAAACCACGTACAAGATACTGGAATACAAGAATATGGTGCCTGAATCTTTATCTGGCACTGTGTATAATACACCGCCAAGGACAACTACAGTCAACGCAAACGACAGAATATTAAGCAGGCGCCATGATTTATTGTAGGCGATGATCAGTAAACCGCTATTTAAAATGATATAATAGATGAAAAGCGCATTGTAATTGGCCTGCCCCGTGCTCACCATGAAAGGGCTCGACATACCACCTATTAGGGCAATAATAGCCAGCTCCTGCCGATCGTAAAGCAAGGATAACACAACAGCAAAACAGGTGATTACAATAAGGATGATGAATGATATGGTTTGGCTAAACAAATGAAACTGATGGAACGCCAGCGTAATAGTAAAATAAAACACCGCCAAACCACCGCCAACCAATACCGAACTGAATGCCTTATACGATTTACGCAACCTATGCGCAATGCCAACCAGAATACCGCCGCAGGCAATACCGATGGCAACCCTACCAGCCGGCCCAACCCAATTATTATCAATGGCATATTTGACAAAAAAGCCAATAGCGAGCACCAGGATGGCGATACCAATTTTGTTCACCAGGTTTTCGCCGATAAACTTCTCCAGGTCGGGGTGCTTCTCGAAAAAGGATAACTGGGGTTCTTGTATCTTTTGTGGTGGTGGTGCAGTAGTTCGCTGCTTCCTCAGCCGGGCCAGTGGGTCTTCTAGTACCTCCCTGGCCCGTTCAATTTCCTCGGGCTTAAGCGGTTCTACCACATATGGCCGTTTAACATCAGGCACAGGTTCAACTTTAGGCGGTGGCGGCATTAGCCGGGGCTCAGGCCTGGGAGCTTCTGGCTCCTTTGCGGGCTCTTTTGATGGTTCTACCACGGCACCGGGCGCCGGCTGATTGCGCCTTACTTTGTCCACCAGTTGATGTAAATCGATAATTAGTTTTTCGAGGTTATCGAGCCTGTTGACCAGCCGGCTGTTATTGACAACCAATACGATAATGATGATGACACTAAATAAAAGGAAGGCTACCTCCATGCGAATCCAGGTTTGGTTTTACTAAGATAAGAAATAATGCGGTGTGTGGAATAATGCGGAGCGCGGAATGCCGATTGCGGATTGAGAAGGTTCGGATTGTGTCAGCAAGTACATTTCGAATTCACCATTTCAGATTCCACAATAACGAATACTTCCGCATTCGACATTTCGCATTCCGTATTAACAAAGGACTTCCGCAATCGGCATTTCGCATTCCGACTTCAAAGCTATCCTTTAATCACCCGCTGTATCTCATCCAGCTTCATAAGAGCTTCAACAGGCGTAAGCGTATTGACATCAAGGTTATTCAGCGTATCACGAATCTTAACCAGGACCGGATCGTCGATACTAAACATTTGCATTTGTACGGCCTGTTTTTGCACTTTGCGGATGCTTTCTTTTATGTGCTCACCGCCTGTACGTTCGGCTTCCAGTTTTTTGAGGATATCGTTAGCCCGTGCAACCACTTTGGGTGGCATACCCGCTAGCTTGGCCACATGGATACCAAAGCTATGCTCGCTGCCGCCAGGCACCAGTTTGCGTAGGAAGATGATCTGGTGGCCCACTTCTTTCACTGTTACATTAAAGTTTCTTATGCGTGGGTGCGAAGTGGTCAATTCATTCAGCTCGTGGTAGTGCGTTGCAAAGAGCGTTTTAGCCCGGGCCGAGGGATGATTATGCAAAAACTCGGCTATTGACCAGGCGATAGAAATACCATCATAAGTTGAAGTACCGCGACCAATCTCATCCAAAAGAATCAGGCTCCTGTCTGATAAATTATTGAGGATGCTGGCCGTTTCGTTCATTTCCACCATGAAGGTCGATTCGCCCAGCGAAAGGTTATCCGATGCCCCTACCCTTGTAAATATTTTATCGACGAGCCCGATCGAAACATCCTTGGCCGGAACAAAGCAACCCATTTGAGCCATCAGCACAATGAGCCCCGTTTGTCTCAGGAGCGCCGATTTACCCGCCATATTTGGCCCTGTAATGATGATGATCTGCTGCGATTCACTATCCAGGTAAACATCATTGGTGATGTATTCCTCTCCTGGTGGCAGATTTTTTTCAATTACCGGGTGACGACCACCTTTGATATCGATGATACGCCCTTCGTTAATTTCGGGTTTCACATAGTAATTCTTGATCGATATCGTCGCGAAATTAAGCAGGACATCGAGCCGGGCAATCAACTGCGCGTTTAATTGTATTGGCTTGATGTATTCGGCCAATGAGTATAATAAGTCGTTATATAGCTGCGTCTCCAGCGCCAATATCTTCTCTTCGGCACCCAGTATTTGCTCCTCGTATTCCTTTAGCTCGGGAGTGATATAACGCTCGGCATTTACCAACGTTTGCTTGCGTATCCAGTCGGTAGGTACTTTATCGCGATGAGCGTGCGTTACTTCGAGATAATAGCCAAATACGTTGTTAAACGCCACTTTAAGGGAGGGAATACCGGTTTGCTCAGCTTCCCGTTTTTGTATTTCGAGCAGATAACCTTTTCCGCCGAAAGCAATTTTACGCAGCCTGTCCAATTCGTCGTTGATGCCAGAGTTGATCACTGATCCTTTAACCAGCATTATGGGCGGCTCAGGATTCAACTCGCGCTCTATCTTTTCGCTAATGCTCGAACAAGGATTCAACTGCTCACCAATGGCCCTTAAAGGCTCGTTATCGGCTGTAAGGCATTGCTGTTTGATTAATTCGATAGCCTTGAGCGCTCTTTTAAGCTGAACAACTTCACGCGGGTTAGCCCGTTGCAGACCGATTTTAGAAATCAATCTTTCGAGGTCGCCGATATGGCTTATATGGTTTTTCAGTTCTTCACGTTGCTCTTCATGGCTGATCAGGTATTCAACCACATGAAGACGATCATTAATTGGCTTGATCTCTTTAAGCGGCATTACAATCCAACGACGCAGTAATCTGGCGCCCATGGGCGAACAGGTTTGATCAAGCACATCAACCAATGTTACCGCATTCTCATTTGACGAACCGATCAACTCCAGGTTGCGCACACTATAGCGGTCGAGCCAGAGGAAACGCCCCTCCTCTATCCTGCTGATAGATGACACATGCTGCAAATTGCGGTGCTCGGTCTCATTCAGGTAATGAAGTGATACACCGGCAGCAATAATGCCCAGGTTAAGCTTATCAATCCCAAAACCTTTTAACGATTTTACCTCGAAATGCTTCAGGAGTGTTTCGTGTGCATAGTCGCCACTGTAGGGCCACTCGTCCAGCTTGTAGGTATAATACCGATCACCAAAGGCCTCTATGTAGTCGCTGTGCCGGCTTTTTGGATAGATCACCTCGCTTGGGCTGAAACCCTGTAACAGCTTGTCGATATACTCGGCACTGCCCTGTGCGGTGTGAAACTCGCCGGTAGAAATATCGATAAAGGCCACGCCAATGCTGTTCTTTTCGAAATACAGCGATGCGAGGTAATTATTGCTTTTTTGGTGCAGGATATTATCATTGATAGCGACACCCGGAGTCACCAATTCGGTTACTCCCCGTTTCACGATATTTTTGGTGGTCTTGGGATCCTCCAACTGGTCGCAAATAGCAACACGCTGACCCGCGCGAACCAATTTAGGCAGATAAGTCTCCAGCGAATGATGCGGAAAACCGGCTAATTCTATGTGGGTAGCTGCGCCGTTTGCTCGTTTGGTCAATACGATGCCCAATATACCCGAGGCCTTCACCGCGTCTTCTCCGAAAGTCTCATAAAAATCGCCTACACGAAACAGCAGCAGCGCCCCCGGGTATTTGGCTTTTACCTGGTTGTATTGCTGCATTAGCGGCGTCTCTTTGGTCTCTTTAGCCAATGCTTTATCCTCTTCTTAAACGGGTAAAGTTAAACGATTGGGGCATGATAGCGGGGATTGTTGAAAAGTTGGGTTATCGTTGATAAAGTCAGGGAGTTCGAAAGATCACCTACTTGTAAAAAACTGATTACATTATAAAACTCTAATCATTTTCTAATCCCACCAAATAACAGGGACACTAATTTTGACTTATTCATTAGCAAGTGACAACGCTTGCATTTTGTGATAAGGTTTAGGTTTAAAGTCCCCAATCAGCAAGTGAGAGGGGACTTTATTTTTTAAGCCTTATCTATCGGAATTTACTCGAGTATGATACCAAAATAAGCGGCCCAGATAATAAAAATGATTTGCAGCGGTATGCGCAGCCATAGGTATCCTACGCCTTTACCGTCGTAGGTGGCTTTTTGAAAATCGACGCTTTTTTGTGCTGCGTTGATATTGGCTGGCAACACCATCAGGAAAAACAGGATGAGCAGATCAGCAGCCAGGCGACGGGTAGCCGGGATACATAAACCACCAGCAAAAAGTATTTCTAAAATACCGGTAATATATACCAGTGCTCTTTTTGCCGGAAACATTTGAGGTACCATCAATACCATCCCCTGCCAGAAAACAAAGTGGCCAATTGCCGTAAATACAAGCATAACGGCCATAGCAATATTGCCAGCAAGGATAAAACTCCAGCTGCCTTCTATCCAGTAGAACGGGAAAAGCACCAGGAAAAACACCAGGATGAGTACTATGAAAGGTTTCATGGTAAAAGCTTCGCTTAATGAAGTTACTCATTTATTGGGGAAAGGCAAGGCACAAAAAAAGCGTGATACTTATCACGCTCCTTTGGCTCTTTATTTATTATGATGATTGATCTGTTAGTTCGAAGTAAATACCTTCACATAGTCTACATACATTGTACCACCTTGAATATTAGCAAGATTTAACTGGCTGTAATATAACCCGCCGACGGGAAGGCTGAACGAAATATATTGCGGCTTGCTAAAAAGATCGCTGATGTGGCCCCCACCGGTTTTTGCTTCAACCAATTTACCATCGATGTAGGAGTTGAGCGAATTTTGGGTCCACTCCATAGTATAAACGTGGTAGCAGGCAGTGAGATCTTCGGTAGTGGGGTTATACAACAATCCGCCGCTAACAAAGTTGTCATTTGCTATTGAGCCGTAAGCATAGTCTGTTGCATATATCTTGGGGTTATCGCCTTGTACTTCAGCCATGTCAATTTCACCGCCTGTGGGCCATTGTCCTTGTCCAAAGGCCCAGTAAAGGTTGGTCAGGCCATATCCAGGGGCCATTTTTATCCTTGCAACAATACGTACTTTAGGCGTCGATGAGTTAGCTGCGAATGCTTGCTTAGTGTACAACCATCCAGATGTATAATTGAAATTCGCCGTAGTATCGTTTCCAACCGTTTTAGGTCCGGTTACACTTTGCTGTTTAGCAGTAATTTGCAAAGTACCATTAGCAACTACAACGTTTGCCGGTTCATAACATTCAGATTCTTTGATCATACCACCCGTTAATACGACCCAGTTGGAAAGGTCGCTGCTAAATTCTTCGTCGTAGGCTTTGGTCCAGCCGTGATTTGTGAGTGATGTATCGCCGGTATCGTAATCGCAAACTGCAGTGGCCGTGTTTGGATTAGTATATTTGCTTGTGGTGCCGGTATTACCAGTGTTGCCGGTGCTTTTGGTGTCACTCATTTTGCTGCAACCACTCAGTGCGGCTACTAACAGAATTCCTGACAAAAACGGGGTTGGGGTAAAAATTTTCATAGTTGTTCAAAGTATTTATTATACTGATTTTCCGCAATTTTTTATTTAAAAGCACTTGTCGATAAAACCGATTGCCTTTGTACGTAAAAAATCGAATGACGGTACACTTTTTTATCGATAATTTCATGTAAAAATACACAAATATTGCGCCAATAGTTCACTTTTAAGTTAAGCAAGGTTTTCGTTTCAATTTAAAATAATAGCTTAAAAGATATAACCGATCATCATACAACCTTAAAAATGAGACGCTATTTAATATTATCTTAACCATTATTTATCACATTTTTAGCCCGTTTTTTACAAATAATGTTGAAAACTTTTCCACTCCTGAAATCGACTCTTAAATAAGTGTTAAAACACGTTATTTGCACCCGCTAATTTTTGGGGATTTTTCAGGCTATATAACCCCAAAATTTCGTGGAAATAAGAAAACTTTTGCAAATAAAATCTCGCTTAATTAACTTTGCATTTCAAAGTACTTTTATGACTACCACTCCAAAGTATATTCTACCGGCCATAGTCTTGTTGGTGACAGAGCTTCTTATCGGGCTCTTTGTACATGATGGGGTTATCAGGCCCTTCATCGGTGATTTGTTGGTAGTTATAATGCTTTACTGCACGGCGAGAATTTTCGTCCGTGGGGAAGTGACTACCACTGCTCTCGTGGTGCTCTTATTTGCTTATTCCATTGAGATATCGCAATACTTTCATCTTATCTCTCACTTGGGCTGGCAAAGCTCGCTGCTGGCCCGCCTGGTGCTCGGCACAAGTTTTTCACCGACAGACATGGCTATGTATTCACTGGGATTTCTGGCGATAATTATCACAGAACATATCAGATCAGGAAAACGGGCGTTCAAATTATAGAGCTTATGTATTTTACTGCAGAAAATTCGATAGTACGGCAAATATGGGGAAAAGCGGATACGATATTGTTCATATTTGCGGGGGCCTCGGCCGAGTTTACGCTCAACAGGGCTGTCGACTGGCTGTATTTTACAGGCCGGCTGCCTGCTGATCCGCTGGGCCGCTTATTCAGTACCGTCGGGTATTCGAAGAAAATCATTTTTTCAGAATACGACACGGCCCTGCACTACATCGATCAAATAACTGCAATTCATAAATCTGTGGAAGCAAACCGCGGGGCTCAAATACCCGATGAGGCCTATTTGGAAGTTTTATATATGCTGATCGATTATTCCATCCGGGCCTTCGAATTACTGGAACGAAAACTTACCCGGACCGAGAAAGGAGAGGTATTCGATGTATTTTTGCGTGTCGGCAAACGGATGCAACTCAAGGGCTTGGCCAGCAGCTATGAGCAATACCTGGCAGACAGGGACAAACAATTGCGTTTTGACCTTTGCTACAGCCAGTTTACGCCTGATCTTTTTAAAAGATATAAGCAACACCTGGGCAATATCCGTTATGCGGTTTTGCGACAGGCCCAACTGCTGGTGGCCCCTCAGGAGATCAGTCAAAAGCTTAAACTTGCTAGGGTCCAATGGCTTAGACCAGTACTTTGGATTTATAAATTTTTCCGTCTCATCAGGCTGGAAAATGTGCTCAAACGGGCTATCCTTCCACCTGCCTATATATCCCAAATTCGCCAGTTAGATATTGCTGAATAATTAATAAAATGTTGATTAACAGTCTTTTTGAGCGTTAACTTCATTTTTTCAGGTAGATTTACGTAACCTGTTACGTGTTAGCACTACCGCTACGCTCCAGCGGCGATTCTACTTTTGCCCCAGTGGATATTCATCTGTCCGTCACCTTATTCATACCAATAAATATTTTATTAACCCGCTAACCTTTATTATTATGAAAACCAAAACCCATGTACTTTTAGGAGCCATTATTTTGATGGCTTTATTCTTCGCCTCGTGCGGTAAAGACGGGGCAACGGGACCACAGGGCCCTGCAGGTGCTGCCGGCCCAACCGGTACTGCCGGGGCAGCCGGAGCGACCGGCCCGACAGGTCCTGCAGGCTCTAACGGAAGTGTTATATACAGCGGCAGCGCAACGCCGTCTGCAGCAACCGGCGCCGTAGGCGATTTTTATCTTGACCTGGCAACCGGCGTATTATACGGTCCTAAAACAGCCGGCGGCTGGGGTACCGGCTTCTCGTTAGTTGGTGCAACCGGCGCTACAGGAGCAACCGGCGCCACCGGAGCAGCTGGTAATACTATTATAAGTGGTAGCGGTGTGCCAGCTGCCGGATCAGGCAATACAGGGGATTACTACCTCGATGACAGCAGCTACTTGTTGTATGGCCCCAAAACCGTCTCGGGCTGGGGAACGGCCACTCCCTTGCAAGGGCCCGCGGGCACTGCTAACGTACAATATTCGGGTTGGGCATACGCCACCAATATCAGGGACACTACCATTGATGGAAGTGCTGTAGTGGCCTCCACACTCGCCGCACCGGCCCTCACTTCAACAGTTCTTAGCAATGCTTCAATACAGGTTTATCTTACTTTTGGCTCAGGAATCTTTGATATGCCTTATACCAGTGATGCCGGTGGAAAAACCAGTACCATTGCATTCGAACCACAGGTCGGCCAATTTATCATTTATCGTTACACTGCCGACGATTCGGCTTCCATATCGCTTTCGGCATTGTTGCAATACCGATACGTAATTATACCGGGATCAGTATTGGTTGGAATGACCCCGCATGTGAACTTAAAAGATTATGCGGCAGTCAAAAAATACTTAAGAATACCAAATTAATGTATGATAAGAAAAACAGGGCCTCGAACAATCGGCGCCCTGTTCTTCCACAATACACGATAATTTTCTAAGCCCTTTTTGATTTGTTCCGGTAGCATGTTTTTATTTCTTCGAAGGGCGGGGTGTTGTATCCTTTTCAATCTTTGTTCCGCCGGAACCGCTATTATCCAAATCGGATGCATCGCCGGTGGTTGTCGTCATTTTATTAGTATCGATGGTTTTCTTAGAAACGCCGGTCGTGTCATTGATTTTAGAGCCATAACGGCTTTTCACGGTATCAATACCCGACCTTGTGGAATGACCTGTATCACAAGCTGCCAAACTGCAGCTTGCGCTGATGATCAATATTATCAGAAGCTTCTTTTTCATGTTAATTGCTTTCTTTTTTAACAATCCATTTTAGCTTAAGTTTCCCTAAACAATACCGACATACATTAAAGCGAAATAATTTTAATTAAAACATTATACACCCACTCGCGTTGACATTGATGTACTATTCAACAAAGGAAAGAAACTATGAAAAAGCTAAGTGTTTTTATTTTGGCGGGGGCTCTTGCAGGATTGTTTGAGCTGGCTGCCGCGCAAGGCGACCAGACTACCGGACACAAATTGGTTATCAGTAACGCGGTAACCAGGACAGATACATTGCCGCCTTCAAAGAAGAAAAAAGACAAGAAAAAGACAGATCCGACAACTCCGACTAACCCGCCGGCTCCAAATCCAACGCCGAGCCCAAGTCCAAATCCGCCAAATCCAAGCCCAACCCCGGCTCCGACGCCTACCCCAACGCCGACGCCAACTCCTACTCCTACGCCAAGCCCGACTCCACCGGCTCCAAATCAGCCGACTAACCCGAACCCAACAACACCGCCTGCACCTTCAACACCAAGTCCAAATACCAATCCACCTTCAGCATAAAATTTATGCCTAAAGGATAGATTCGATATAAAAAGCGATAGCCG